>JAZSEI010000126.1:0-3226 GCA_045531635.1 Acutalibacteraceae bacterium | reverse complement strand
GCTCCACACAATGGAAGAGGACGGCACATTTGATCTTCTACCAAAGAAAGAGGTTATCAAGCTAAACCTAGAGATCGAGAAGCTAGAGAAGTTTATGGGTGGTATTAAAGAGATGAAGGAGATGCCAGGTGCACTATTCATCGTTGACCCACGCAAAGAGAGAATCGCAGTAGCAGAGGCTAAGAAGCTAGGTATTCCAATAGTTGCTATTGTAGATACAAACTGTGATCCAGACGAGATCGACTATGTAATCCCAGGTAACGACGATGCTATTCGTGCAGTTAAGCTAATTGCTGGTACAATTGCTAACGCTATCATCGAAGGCAACGAGGGTAAAATGGGTGCTGCAGCTGTTGAGGAAGTAGCAGAAGAGGCTACAGAAGAGGCTGCTGAATAATTAATATAATTATAAAATTGAGTTTACAGGGTAGGTTAATTACTACCCTGTAAATTAGTATAAATATAAAATTAAGAGAGGATTGATATATATGGCATTTACAGCTAAAGACGTTAAGGCACTAAGAGAGAAAACAGGCTGTGGTATGATGGACTGTAAAAAGGCTCTAACAGAGGCTAACGGTGATATGGACAAGGCAGTTGACTACCTAAGAGAGCAGGGTCTTGCAAAGCAGGAGAAGAAGAGTGGCAGAATCGCTGCTGAGGGTATTGCATTTGCAAAGACAAACGCTGATAATACAGTAGGTGTAGTAATCGAAGTTAACTCAGAGACAGACTTCGTTGCTAAGAACGCAGATTTCCAGGCTTTCGTTGAGCTATGTGCAGACACAGTTATCGAGCAGAGCCCAGCAGATGTTGAAGCTCTACTAGCTTGCACACCAGCAGGTGCTACAGATACAGTTGACGCTATGCTAAAAGAGAAGGTTCTAACAATCGGTGAGAACATTCAGATTCGTAGATTCACAAAGTTCGAGGGTCCTACAGTTGCTTATGTACACGCTGGTGGTAAGATTGGCGTTATCGTAAACTTCGAGACAAGCGTAGACCCAGCTAACGCTGAGTTCGTTGCTTATGGTAAGGACGTAGCTATGCAGATCGCAGCTCTAAGCACACAGTACCTAGATGAGGCTTCTGTTCCAGCTGAGGTTATCGAGCACGAGAAAGAGATCATGGTTGCTCAGATGAAGCAGGATCCTAAGATGGCTAACAAGCCAGAGCAGGTTCTAGCTAAGATCGTTGAGGGTAAAGTTGGTAAGTTCTACAAGGAAAACTGCCTAGTAGAGCAGGAGTTCGTTAAGGATAGCTCAATGACAGTTGGTAAGTATACAGAGTCTGTTGCTAAGAAGCTAGCTGGCGACATTAAGATTACAAGCTTTGTTCGTTACGAGAAGGGCGAAGGCATCGAGAAGCGTGAAGACAACTTTGCAGCTGAAGTAGCAGCAAGCTTGGGTAAATAATTTAACTGCTGATTATATCGCTTTATAATTAAAATTTAAGCCTGATGATTACTTAATTGTAGTCATCAGGCTTTTTATTTTTACTTCAATTATTTAGCACTTACTATTTTTTAAACCTACTATAAATATCGTGTAGCTTTTCCCAACCAAACATAGAAACAAAAGCTACAATAAATCCACAAATTATAGAGGCTATAATCATATACCATTCTATGGCTATATTGCTATAAGATGAATACGCTATATAACCCACAACTGTAAAAGCAATTGATAGTACTGTTACCTGTATGGCTGTGGGTATTGCCTTAAGAAATTTAAATTCCTTGGTTACTTGTGTTACTATACTTACAAGTGTAGCAAGGCAACCTATTATCATAGCTATATTAGCAATTTCAGTTAGCTCTGTCATTTTTTAACACCTCCTCAATGTCTGCAATGCGATGATTAGCTACTGATATTTTTTCGTTATGGATTTGAAGCTGTTTTTCTGCTTCGTAGGTTCTTACAATTAAATTGTTGTGTTCGCCTACTCGTCTTTCTAGCTGTTCTATTCTGTAATTTATAATTTTTGATTGAACTATAATTCCAACCAATGCTCCACAGCCCGAACCAAGTAAACTGATTAACGCAACAATAATTTCAGTCATCAGCTTAATTCCTTTTCAAGATAATCAATAGTGCTGTTAATAATTGAATTTTTAATATCGCCAAGCTCTTTATCTATAGCATTGTGTAGTGCAGTAATGGTATTTTTTCCTGCAATACCGTCAACCTCAAGATTGTATTTTGTTTGTACCTGTTTAGTAGCCTTTAGTGTACCGTCACCAAATACATTGTCTGCATTTACTGCTTGAGTTATCAACCCCAGCTTTTTCGCAGTTATCAGCATAGATTTATATGCAAGTACACCATCTGACTTATCACCCTTAGTAAAATTCATATCATTAGTATCCTCCTCGTTGTAATATGGTCTGTAATATCCGTTAATTGCACCATTTGAAAGACTATAGCTCTTATACATTACGCTTGAATAATCAGCGTTGTTATTGCCTGTGTTGCCCTCTATTGTATATACATAAGATGAATCAACCTTATATACATAACCTAAATGGTCACTATGGTATTTGTCGGTGTAGGTACCACCCCAACGGAACATAACAATATCACCCTCTTTAGGGGATATTTGATTTGGTTCATACCATTTTCCGTATTTGCCATCGCTGTATCGTGCCACTGTGCCTGCACCATCAGTTTTAATCATATATTTGTCTAATCCACCTATTTGGTTATATAACCAGCTGATGAACACAGCACACCAGTTTACACCGTAGTAATCTGATGTACGATTGTAAAACCATTTGCGATATTTACTGCCGTTGTTGCCGATTTCAGCTTTGGCGATTTTAGTTAATTGCTCTATAACTGTCATATTATCACTCCTCCACAGCCAGATGTTCGCAGTCAAGGTCAATAAGGATTTCCTTAACCTGTGCTTTTAGCTTTTCGGGTACGCTTTTGAATGTGCGTTTACCCTTAATAATTAATGTTGCGTATACTGTTGCCATATCTTTTTCCACCTTTCTTAAATTAAATAATAGCTTCATAAACCTCACACAAAGCCTCCTGCACGTGTGTTATTTCGGTTGACAGGTTTGTTATCTCAGCTGAGTTTGCGTTTGTTTGCTGTGTGAGCTTGTTTAATTGTTCCTCTGTTGGGTCTGGTGTTGTACTGTCTGATTGCAAACCCTCTGCCTGAATGATTTGCAAATACTCCTCGTGAGTTATCTCTGTAAAATCTTCTACAGATAATG
>JAZSEI010000132.1:0-19433 GCA_045531635.1 Acutalibacteraceae bacterium | reverse complement strand
TTAAAACTAACTATTACTACTAAAAGCTATGTTTGGTGGTACAAAGCTATAAAGCAATATTTTTTCTAATATTTTACCAGAAATTAATATAAGTAGATAATTAAAATTACTCTTATCGTTCTAATAGTAATATTCTACATATAAGTATAAATATTTTCTCAAAAGTTGTTAAATTATAGTATTGTAATTTGCAATAAAATAGCCTAAAATTATCATAGTTTTCAAACTATATGTTTTTAAACTAATAAATTTTAGGAGGTTTTCACAATATGAAAACAAGAACATTCAGAAAGCTGACTTCTCTTGTTCTTTCAATCATGCTAATATTAAGTATGTGTATGGCTGGAATAAGTGTATCAGCAGCAGAAGGTACAAAAACTATCTATCTTGCAGTGAGCGAAAGCTGGAAAAAAAATAACCCTCGCATGGTAGCTTACTTATGGATGGACGATGCAACTAGTACCTTCACAACAATGACAAAGGTTGAGGAAGGTCTCTATTCCGCAGAAATTGCTTACGATTACACAAATGTAGTGTTTTCAGCCATGAATCCTGACTCAACAGTAAATGATTCAATAAACACTTGGTACTACACTGATGAATTGAAAATCACAGAATCAAACAATTTCTTTAGAGTATACCAATGGTATACTGCAAATGCCCCATCGGACACAGACACACCTACAACTGACCTATCAAAGTTCAAGTACAATGTATTAGATGACGGCACAGCAGAAATATCAAGCTATACTGGTGACGACGCTACAGTTGTAATTCCTTCAACAATTGATGGTTACAAGGTAACAAAAATTGGTGCGTATGCATTTAATTCTTACTATGGTGAAGGTCGTAAAACTATAATAGTACCAGAGGGTGTAACCTCAATTGGTAGATGTGCATTCAGTAACTCGCCATATATTCAGGAGGTTCAGTTACCTGAATCACTTGAGCGTATCGAGAGAGAAGCTTTCTATTATTGTCAACGTCTTTCAAAGATCAACTTTCCTGACAAGCTTGCATATATTGGTACTTTAGCGTTTGCTTATGCCGAAAACATAAAGGATGTTGCACTTAACGGTGGCAACATTACAGAAATTGATGACTCTGCTTTCTTTGAATGTGATGGCTTAGAGAGTGCTACAATCAAAGGCAACAATGCATTAATCGACAACTACGCATTTAAGAATTGTACATATCTTAATTCACTTACACTTAACGGTATTAAAACTATTGGACAAGACTCTTTTGCCGGCTGTAACCTAACAGAGCTAATATTGCCAAATGGTGTTGAGTCTCTTACTTATTCTTCATTTGCATTAAACCCTTCACTAAAAAGTGTTGTTATTCCTACAAGTGTAAGTAAAATCGACACAAGTAGCTTCTACGGCTGTGACAACAACCTTACATTCTATGGCTATACAGGCTCATACGCAGAAACATTTGTAAACAACTACCCAATGCTTGAAATTACATTTGTTGCACTTGATAAATTCAAATACAATGTATTAGATGACGGCACACCAGAAATATCAAGCTATACTGGTGACGACGCTATAGTTGTAATTCCATCAACAATTGATGGTTACAAGGTAACAAAAATTGGTGCGTATGCATTTAACTCTTACTATGGTGAGGGTCGTAAAACTATAATAGTACCAGAAGGTGTAACTTCAATTGGTAGAGATGCCTTTGGCAATTCTATGCCTACTCAAAAAATTCAGTTACCTGAATCACTTGAGGTTATCGAGAAAAACACATTCTATAATTGTCAAAATCTTACAACTATAAACTTCCCTGAGAAGCTTAGATTTATTGGAGACCTAGCTTTTGCTTATTGTGAAAGCTTAAAGGAAGTTACACTTGATAGTGGTAATATTGAAGAAATCGACAACTCTGCTTTCTTTAACTGCTATGGCTTAGAAAGCGTTACAATCAAGGGTGAAAATATTTTAATAGACAATTACTCATTCTATGGTTGTAAAGAATTAGAGTCACTTACACTTGAAGGTATCAAGACTATTGGTCAGGACGCTTTCACTTACTGTAACCTTACAGAGGTTGTATTGCCTGATGGTCTTGAATCACTTACTTTTTCTTCATTTGCTCTAAACCCTGCTCTTAAGAGTGTTGTAATGCCTGCAAGTGTTACTAAAATGGAAGGAAGTACCTTCTATGGCTGTGACGAAAATCTTGTAATCTACGGCTACTCAGGCTCATACGCAGAAACATATTTCAACAATAGCCCAATACCTGGTATTACTTTTGTTGCACTTGATGGTGCAAGCATTACAGGTGATATTAACCTAAAGCTTACAAACAACAGTGGTATCTATACAGGTACAACAACTCTTGAAGCCGGTACTTATAGCTTTAAGATTGATATTGCTGGTACACAGTATGGTGCAGGCCATAAAATCACAGACAAAGCAGACAGTTTTGTTTATAACTCAAGCTGGAAATCATCTACAACATTTGTTGCAACAGGTGGCGAATACACATTCACTTTTAATTCAGCAAAAAACACACTTTCAATAACTCACAAGAAAACAAGCATAGACACTGTTGAGCTTATTGGCGATATCTCAAAATCACTTACAAAATCAGCAAATAACAAAAACATTTTCTCTGGTGACATTGAGCTTACTGCTGGCACATATTCATTCAAGCTTGCTGTTGATGGTACAGAGTTTGGTGGTAAGTATACATTCACAAACAGCATAAGCAATGTTACATACAATCCAAGCTGGAAGAGTGCTACTACCTTTAAGAGCACAGGTGGTAAATATACTGTTACATTCAACACAAAAACAAACACACTTACAATTGCACCTAAGAAGACAATACTTTCTGTAGCTATTGTTGGTAATCTTGAGTTTGAGCTAGCACCAACAACTAGCAATCAAAACGTATTTACAGCAACTGTTGAAATTCCTGATGGTGCTTACAACTTCAAAGTAAGTGTTGATGGCACAGAATATGGTAGTGGCGCTAAATATACTGATAAGTTCACTAATGTATACAGCCCAAGTTGGAAGAGCTTTACAACATTTAATGCAACTGGTGGCACTTATAAATTTACATTTGACGCAACAACAAATAAGTTAACAGTTGTACATATGTAATGTAATTAAAAAAACGAATATCTTGAACACACTTTGAGGTAACTATACATTAAAAAGGTCATCTGCTCAATTAATGGGTAGATGACCTTTTATGTTAATAAAATTCCTCTTTAAGGAACAAAGATTAGTATAATTTTAAAATATTATAGTTAAACCAAACAAGGCTGCTAAGAGAGTTGGAATTGATATAACCGTTCCATAAAAAATAAACTTCTTAAAAGAAAAATCAATGTTAAAGCGTTTAAGAATTGAAGCCCACATAATTCCTGCTAATGCACCAACAGGTGTAAAGAAAGCACCTATATTTGAGCCTACAATTGCAGAATACACACTTTGATAATACACTTGACTATCTGTAATAGATGACAATAAAGAACTAAAAAGTACGCTCATTGGTATATTATTTATTATGTTAGAGGCTAAGAATGATGATATTCCAACTGTGAATATAGAATCACCCTTTAAAATAATTCCAGAAAGCATTTCGGTTGTTCCTGAATATTTTAGACTTAACACTAAAACGAACATAGATAATACAAATGGAATCAATTCATATGGCAATCTTTTAAATGAGTTAATAATCGGTTTTAAGCTTTTTCTTCTGATTAAGTTAATTATAAATACTAACAAAAATAATGATACTGCAAATATTGCAGATATTAAATACATTTCCCAAGAGAAGTATGAGCTAATTGCTAACAAAACGGTACATACAGCTAAATGAACAACACCTAATGTTAGTGCTGTTTTGTTTTTAATTCTTTTGGGAGTTACTGTGGCACATATTGGTTTCTTTAATTCTTTATGGAAAATCAAAAGTAAAATGATAAAAGATGTAACTCCAGCTAAGCATGTTGGTAAAAGCATTCTTGAAATATATGTTATAAAATCAATTCCAGCAGAAGAAGCTAAATATATATTTGTTGGATTGCCTATAATCAACAACATACTCCAAGTATTCGATGCAACAAATTCTGCGAACAAATAAGGCAAAGGGTTTATATTAGCATTTTTTGCAAAAAAACAAATAAAAGGTGTAAAAGTTAATACAACAATATCATTAGATGTAAATATAGTAAGTATTGATACAATAATATATAAGGCAATAAATAACCCTAGTTGCTTTTTTAGATTTTTTCTTAAAGCTAAATTTGCTAAATACTTAAAGAATCCAATCTCATCTAAAAATACCGATAAAGATGTCATACTAAAAAATAGAATTAAAATTTTAATAGGATTTATAGACGAAGATGATGTTAATTCAGAAAATAAATAATCAAACGGAATACTACCAGAAACAATTAATACTATTGCACCCAAGATAGAAAACAACCAATATGTTCCTAGCTTTATCCCTTTTATGTATACATAGGGTTTTATAATTACTGATAGAAATACAGATATTCCTACTATTGCACATACTATTAATGAAATACTCATATTTTTCTCCTTTTATATGTGAATTTTCGCAAATTGAATTAACCAACAACAAATTAAGTACAAATCATTTGACAAAAATGTATTATATGTATTTTACTTTATGTATCTTGCTATAAACTCTGCTATCTTATTCCTCAAATTCATTTAATACTATTAGCCATTAATTTCAATTTCTTATCATTATATCACTCTTTCTAAACTGAGTAAACAACTGTTACTACTTTTAATTACAAAAAATCCTATACAATCACTAATTGACACTTACAAGAAAGATTGTAACTGTTATCGTTAAAATGATTAAGATAATTTAACAAGCATAAATCACTATCATAATGCCGTTATCTACTCTTATATCTCGACGATATTTAATCATAAATCATTAATCAAAGTTAGAATAATATATTATTTAATAAATGACTATCAGTTTCTATTTCAATGTTAACAAATATTATTTGACGAAAGATAAATATTGTTGTATAATTTATTAATAATACAAACAAAAGGGTGTTTTTATGAAAATATGTGAGTTTTGTGGTAAAGAAATTGATTATAACCACGCATTTTGCAGTGATGAATGTGAGGAAGAAACCTTTCAATACCATAAAAAAAGAAAAAAATATCAAACAATTTTTAGTACCATTAGCGTAATATGCTTTATTCTAATAATGGTAGGTGCTTTTATTGGTTTAATTTCACAAGAATTAAAGTTTGGACTCTTAATTTCAAGCCCTGGTGCTTTAATTTTAGGTATAACATATATTTTACTACCTTATTATGGAATAGAAGAGCAAATACATAAACAGGGCTTGAGAAAAGGCAGAAAAACAATGATATTACTGGGATTGATTGTAGCTTTGATTGGAGTTTTATGCTTGCTATCAGGACTTTTAATACATTTTTCTGTAGTTTAACAAAAATAAATTTATAGGAAAATTTTATCTTTTTGAATAAGTGAACCTCCTTTGTGAAATAATAGTAATATCACAAAGGAGGTTTTTCTATGTTAGACAGAATTGCACTTTTTCTACTTATTGTTGGTGGAATAAACTGGGGAGCTATTGGTATATTCCAGTTTGACTTTGTTGCATGGCTATGTGGTGGTCAAACTGGTATGGTAAGCAGAATTGTGTATACTTTAGTTGGTTTAGCAGCACTTTGGTGTATTTCACTATTGTTCAGAGATAGAACAGACACAGACGCTGGCACAATTGTTGCTGGATAACAAATACCTAAAATTGGAATCAAACTACAATAAAACCACCCGTTAATCGGGTGGTTTTATTGTAGTTTGATATAAATATAATTAAATAATAAAATTGAATGTTGGGTTGAATATATATTCCTCTTAAATAAAAAGATATAAAATGCAAATATTTATAGATAACCAGTGTATATTCCGAATACTTTTATTACTTATTCTTCATATCTAATATATTCTTTACAATTGATTTAATTAAGATAACTACAGCAACTATTAATAATATATCAACTACACATAATGTTAACATATAGAATGCAAAACTTAATCCCCAAGGGTCTAAATCTTGAAAACTATCAAATGTTTCTACTAATAAAAGTATAGCAATATGAAAACATATTATTGTAAGAATTATTTTAATAATGATTTTTACGATTTTAGGATTGGTTTTATTCATTACAAAATTTAATAAATTAATAGCTAGCATATATGCAATTATTGCAAGAAATACTAAAAATAGTAACAACCCACCTGTACACCAACCTTGACATACTACTTTTTCGTATTGATTAAATATAAATAAAAATATAGCAGATAATATTATCTGTATTACAAATAAAGGCCATTTAATATATTTTCTCGTTTTATACATTCTTATAAAGTAATAAAGAGCTAAGAATATTAAAGGATTCATAAATGAATCATATCCGAATTTTGCATATGTACAAATTGTAAAAGGAATCCAAAAAACAACTAATTCTATTCCCTTAAAATCGAAATTGAACTTTTTTAAGCAAACACCCAATATTATTGTAACAATAACCATAATCAGTAACATATATACGCCCTCCTAATTATTCTATTTATTTTAATATCGTCGAAACTAATCGTTTTATTTAAATTTTTAATATCGACACACCATTTCTTAAAATAAAAAAGCAGATCGTTTATCACGGTCTGCTTTTTTATTTTTTAAAAAACTAAGTTACTCAAACAAGAGAATAAATTTGACATAATGATTATTCAATGTCTGTAGTATTATTTGTATAATCAGATACATTTGCATCTACAACTGCCTCTTCTTCACGCTCTTCTACTGGCTCTACATAGGTGCCATTCATTATGCTGTCAAAGGTTTCGCCATTCATCTTCTCATATTTGATTAGATGTTCTGCAACACTGTGTAGCTGTGGCATATACTCTGTAAGAATTTCCTTAATTTTATCGTAAGCTTCTGTGATAATTCTGTGCACTTCTCTGTCGATTTCTGCTGAAGTAGCATCTGAAAAATCTTTTGCATGGCCCATATCTCTACCGATAAATACTTCTTGACCACCAGCATAGTTGATTGGACCTACAACCTCGCTCATACCATAGCGAGTTACCATTGCTCTTGCTGTTTCTGTAGCTTTTTCGATATCGTTAGAAGCACCTGTTGAAATATCGTCAAGTACCAAAGCTTCAGCAGCTCTACCACCTAAGCATACTACGATATCTTCTTCCATAGAACGCTTTGATTTATAGCTTCTATCCTCTGATGGCTGTGGCATTGTATAACCACCTGCCATACCTCGTGGGATAATTGAAATTTCGTGAACAGGGTCTTGTGTTGGGCAAGCATAGAAAGCAATAGCATGACCAGCCTCGTGATATGCTGTAAGCTTCTTCTCTTTTTCAGACATAACCTTTGATTTTTTCTCTGAGCCAACAACAACCTTCATCATAGCGTCTTGAATTTCTTGCATTGTTATTGCCTTTAGGTCTTTTCTTGCTGCCAAAAGAGCTGCCTCATTTAGTAGGTTTTCAAGGTCTGCACCAGTAAAGCCTGCTGTTGTACCTGCTACTACATTCAGCTTTACATCTGGAGCAAGTGGCTTATCCTTTGCGTGTACCTTCAGAATCTGCTCTCTACCCTTAATGTCTGGGTAATTTACAACAACCTGTCTGTCAAATCTACCAGGACGCATTAAAGCAGGATCTAGTACATCTGGACGGTTAGTTGCGGCAATCATAATGATACCTTCATTAATACCAAAGCCATCCATTTCTACAAGTAGCTGGTTAAGTGTTTGCTCACGCTCGTCATTACCACCACCAACGCCTGCACCACGCTGACGACCTACTGCGTCGATTTCGTCTATAAATACTATACAAGGACTGTTTTTCTTTGCCTGATCAAATAAATCTCTTACTCTAGAAGCACCAACACCTACAAACATCTCAACAAAGTCTGAACCTGAAATTGAGAAGAATGGAACGCCTGCTTCACCTGCAACTGCTCTTGCAAGCAGGGTTTTACCTGTACCAGGAGGACCAACAAGTAGGACACCCTTTGGTATTCTTGCACCTAATGCACTAAACTTACTGCTATCCTTTAGGAATAGTACAATCTCTTCAAGGTCTTCCTTCTCTTCGTCGGCACCAGCTACATCGTCAAATGTAGTTTTACGCTTTTCATCATTAAGATTTTTTAGCTTAGCCTTACCAAAGCCAAAGGTTTTGGTTGGATCACCCATACCACCTGACATTTTTCTTAGGATAAACACCCAAACTACAACAAGTATAACAACCATAACAAGCATTGGAATTGTTTCCCATAGCCAGCTATTGTCGGTAGCTCTGTCGTAGTTATAAACCATTGGAGCGTCTGGATATTTTGCGTTGTAGGCATCAATAAGGTTTACACCCTTACTACCACCTAATTGACCTGTGATTGTATTCCAAAATACACCAACATCAGGCACATTATAGGTTATAATTGCACCATTTGTTTTGTCACCATTTTTTGTTAGGTGGCCTAAACCCTTAGGCTCGGTTGGTTTTTCTGTAGCTTTTTGTTCTGGCTTTTCTGTAGCCTTCTCGTTTTTAGTTTCATTACTTAAAGCAAATGAAAGCAAGCCTTGGCTTTTCTCGTTATATACATAGTTATTCTCTATGTCTGCATCTGCTCTTAGCTGAAGCTCTAGTTTACCTGTACCTAGATCTAAGTTAAAAGCTTTTACCTCTAAACGCTCAAAATATCCAATAATATCAGAATATAAATAACGCTCTTTTGGTTTTGTACCAAGCATAGATGCAAATAAAACTGTTGCCAAAGCAACTGCACCAAATACGATTAAAAATCTACCTAAACCTGACTTTTTCTTGTCATTTTTATTTTTATTGTCATTTTTATTCAACCGTTTTCACTCCTTAATTACGTATATATTATTTGCTAAGCTATAAAGATATTTCAAAAAAGCTTATGAGTAAACTTCTTCCTTAAGAATACCAATAAATGGTAAATTACGGTATTTTTCAGCATAATCAAGACCATAACCTGCGATAAACTCGTTAGGAATATCTGCACCAATGTAATCTACCTTGATATCTTTCTTTCTTCTTTCTGGCTTATTAATAAGTGTGCATAGTGTTACACTGTTTGCACCTTTATTTTTTAAGTGATTAACAATAAAGCTTAATGTTATACCACTATCAATAATATCCTCAATAATGATAACATCCTTACCGAGTACAGGCTCTGATATATCTTTAAGTATCTGAACTCTGCCTAGAGATTCTGTACCCAAACCATAGCTTGAAACTGCCATAAAATCTATCTCACAAGGTAAATCAATTTTTCTGACTATATCAGCCATAAAAATAAAGCTACCCTTTAATAAACCAAGCACTAATATATTTTTGCCTTTAAAATCATTTGTAATTCTTTGTCCAAGATCGCTAACCATTGCGTCTATCTGGTCTTTGGTAAAAAGAATTTCTTTAAAGTCATTAATTATTGTATTCCCCTCCATAATTACCCTCCGTTCTTTTTTCATATATTTTTATAATTGCCACATTTTTTGTTTTTTCCGTTACAGCACAATCCTGTGCTATACCAAAGCCATAAACCCACAAAACCTTGTTTTCACTTGCAATTACAGGTAGTAGGCTACGCTTTTCGGCAGGTATTTTTGCCTCTATAAACAGCTTTTTAAGCGTTTTTGATACTCCTCTGCCATAAGGTTTAAAGGTATCCTTTGGCAAACGAGTACGAATTTGTGTATCAAAGGGTATTATATCATAATCAATGGCATTTTTTACTAATAAATTATGAATTTTAGCAATTTCGTCAAATTCTTGCTTAGAGATAATTTCAACTGTAATTTTTTGGTTATTTATCACAAACTCATTATTCTCCTTAAAAAGAAGAATATCGTTTTCTCTTATATTATTTTGAATGTTTTTATATACTCTGAATACACCTTGATTAGAAACAGCAGTAAATTCATCACTAAGCTGTACAGCACCATGTTTATCCTTGATTATATTGTAAATAAGACTTATGTGCTTTTCTTGATAAGAAGTACAGCCCATATTTTGTAATATATTAATTATAGCCTGCTTAATAATTGCTATATCCTCACAAAGTAGCTTTTCGCAGGAATAACCATTTTTTACTTTTGCATTATTTAACAGTCTATTGGCAGTTGAATTTACTGTTCCAAGCTGTTCACAAACTATTTGTGAAAGTCTTGAAAAGGCTTGTTCGAAGGTTGGGTTGATATCCTTTAGCACTGGTACTACATTATTTCTTATTTTATTTCTACTATAGTCATCTGTAAGGTTAGATGAGTCTGTTATATAGCTTACATTATTTTCGCTACAATAGGCTTCTACCTGCTGTCTTGTAATATCTATAATAGGTCGAATGATATTACCCCTAACCTTAGGAATACCAGTTAAACCCTTTAAGCCACTTCCCCTTACCATATTAAAGAGGATTGTTTCTGCATTGTCAGACAGAGTGTGAGCCGTAGCTATTTTGCTATTTTCTGTGGCAAGCTGGCTAAAAAACTCATACCTTATTCTTCTGCCACATTCCTCACTACCCTCACCTGTTTGTGCTGAAATTTTATTTATGTCTGCACTTAATACCTTGCACTCTACACCTAATTTTTTACATTCAACCTCTACAAAGTGTTGGTCACGCAGAGCCTCTTCTCCTCTTAAATTATGATTGATATGTGCAACAATAATATTAAGAGCATATTGCTTTTGTATAGATACAAGAAAGTGGAGCAGACACATTGAATCTGCTCCTCCTGAAACACCAACAATTATTGAATCGCTGTAATTAATCATACCACCATTTATTGCAGTATTAAAAATTATATCTCTTACATTACTCACTTCTATTCTCCTGTGATGTAAATCGCATAAACTGACCCTGCCAATGCAGTTTAACGGTATTGGTTTCACCATGTCTGTTTTTAGCTACTATACACTCACCACTATTCATATCAGCGTCTTCATCATTTTTGCCGTCCTTGTCGCTGTAATATCCCTCACGATAAAGGAATAAAACGATATCAGCGTCCTGCTCGATAGAACCTGAATCTCTAAGGTCAGAAAGCATTGGTCTATGCTCGGCTCTTTGCTCACTTGCACGAGAAAGCTGTGAAAGCAAAATTATAGGTACATTCAGCTCTTTTGCCATACTTTTTAATGAACGTGTATTTTCACCAACAACCTGTACAAGATTTTCTGTACGTAATGTACTACCCATTAGCTGTAGATAGTCAATAAGAACTAAATCTACATCCTTTAGGCGTCTTAGCTTTGCCTTCATTGCTGGTACTGTAAGCATTGTTGTTTCGTCAAGGTACATATTAGCCTTGCTGAGTATTTCAGCTGCCTCCATTAATCTAGCCCATTCATCATTATTAAGCTTACCAGAACGAAGCTTTGTACCCTCAATTAACCCCTCTGTAGAAAGCAAACGTGATACAAGCTGTTCCTTTGTCATTTCAAGCGAGAAAAAAGCAACCCTTAGCTTTGCCTTAGCAGCAACATGTCTTGCTATATTAAGTGCAAAAGAGGTTTTACCCATACCAGGACGAGCAGCAAGCAGAATTAGGTCTGAACGGTTTAATCCTGTTATAACTCTATCTAAGTCTGATATACCAGACGGAATAGGCTTTGATTTATCATTGTCTGGTGAATTAAGTGCATCTAATCGTGAAAGAGTTTGATAAATAACGCTTTCGATATGCTCAAGGCTTTTTACATCTGCACCCTTACGAATATCGTATATTTTTTGCTCTGCCGAGTCAAGAAGCTGTGAAGATGTGCTTGTACCATCTGATGCTTCTTCTATAATATTTTTAGCAGCAACAATAAGAGAACGGATTTCGTAATTTTCTTTAACTATTTTTGCATAGTCTTTTGCATTTGTTGTAAATGGTGTAACCTCAGCCAACTCTAAAAAATATGCTCTACCCTCTACTTGATCGAAGGCTGGTTCTTTTTTTAGCTCGTTAAGCACAGTAACAGCGTCTACTGCTGCACCCTTGTTATAAAGCTGTAGCATACAACCATATATAAGCTTATGATTAGATATATAAAAATAATCCTTATTAGGAATAAATTCTACGATATTATCAAGACAATCTTTATCTATTAAAACTGCACCAAGCACAGCCTGTTCTGCCTTTAGATCGTATGGTAGCTTTATTCCGTCAAAAAGCTCAAAACCGTCTGCCATTATGTTACACCTCTATTCTAAACATATAATTGCACAACAACTCTATGGAGTCATTGTGCAAGTTTTACTTTAAAAAGTATACTAAAATTAGTTAGCCTCAGTTACTACAACCTTTAGCTTAGCAACTATACCAGTGTATAGCTTAATATCAGCATTGTATGTGCCAAAAGCTTTAATATCAGCATCTAGTGAGATTTTTCTTTTATCAACATTTATGCTGAATTGCTTTTTAAGCTCCTGTGCAATTTCTTTTGCTGTTACAGAGCCAAATAGTCTGCCACCTTGACCAGCTTTTGCTGTAATATTAAGCGATTTGCTTTCGATAACAGCCTTTGAAGCATTGGCAGCCTTTTTATCCTCTTCGATTTTAAATGCCTTTGATTCCTCAGCGTTTTTAAGCTCGCTCATAGCCTGAGCAGTAGCCTTTTTTGCTGCCTTTTTAGGTAGTAAAAAGTTTCTTGCGTATCCGTCTGATACCTCTACAAGCTCACCTTTTTTACCAGTACCCTTTACATCCTGTAATAATATAACCTTCATTTATTTTCATTCCTTTCAATTAAATCAATTTTATTTTGTAACCCATCTTATTCAGCCTCTTCATAAGACTCATCAAGTAATTCGTTTTCATCGTTTTCATTGCTTGGAGCTTCAAGATTACTATGCTCTATTATTTCAAGTAGCATTGCTCGTGCTTGCTCCATATTGGTATTTTCAAGCTGTGCACCAGCCATTGAATGGTGACCACCACCACCAAGCTTTTCCATAATAATCTGCACATTCACATCGCCAAGTGAACGAGCTGAAATATTTATACCATTTGCTGTTTTATACATTACAAAAGAAGCAGTAACATTATTTATGCTTAACAAATCGTCAGCAGCCTGTGCAGCTGTAATACGCATATCCTCGTCTGTTTCTTCCTCTGTACAAGCAAGTGCACAACGGTTAAATATTTCGGCACCCGATACAAGCTTGAACTTAGACTTGTAATTATCAAGTGAATTTGCAAATAATCTTTTTACTCCAACTGTGTCTGCACCTTTCCTACGCAGATAAGCTGCTGCTTCAAAGGTACGCACACCTGTTTTTAATACAAAATTCTTTGTATCCAATGTAATACCAGCAAGCAAAGCTGCAGCCTCGTGCTTTGTTAAGCCTTTATCACCCATATACTGTATAAGCTCTGTTACCATTTCGGCAGCAGATGAAGCGTGATGCTCGTGGTAGAATACAACTGAATCTGAAATTTTGTTTACCATTAATCTATGATGGTCTATAACAATTACTCTGCTTGCTTTTTTGTATAGTTCTATAGCCTCTAAAAAGTTAGCTGTATGTGTATCTACTATAATAAGCAAAGTTTTTTCTGTAATAGTATTTAGTGCGTTTTCTGGTGAAATAAATATATCTCCGTCGCCAAACTCTTCCATAAACGAGATGAGCGAGCCTGCAACTGTATGTTCTTTTTTAACAACAACTTTTGCTAGCTTTTTCATATCCTTTGTAATGCTACTCCATAGTCCGATACCTGCACCTACACAGTCGATGTCGGAATTATGGTGACCCATAATAAGAACATGGTCGCTTGATTTTATATGCTGAATAACAGAGCTTGCTATAACTCTTGTACGCACCTTGTCTTTACTTTCAACACCTTGAGAAGTACCACCATAAAATAGGAATTGGTCTTTTGTTTTGATTGCAACCTGATCACCACCACGGCCAAGTGCCATATCAAGTGCATTTCTTGACCAAAGCTCGCATTGTTTAAAGTTTTCTGCACATCTGCCAATACCTATTGAAATAGTTGGTGCACATATTACATTTTCTAGTGGAATTTCTTTAATTTCATTAAGAATACTAAAATCTCCGTCTGTAAGCTCGTCAATAACTCTTTCTTCAAAAATAATCATATATCTGCCATTGTATAGCTTTTTATACAAACCAGAGTACTTATTTGCCCATTTTTGAATAGCATTTTCGACATTTACAGTAACATAAGACAGTTGTTGGTCATCGTCCTTTTCAAACTCTTGAACATTATCGAACTCAACAGTAGCAATAAGAGGACGAGACTTCATATATTCGTCGGTTGTTTCTTTATAATATGTATCATCTACAAAATATAGCACAGCAGATTTTTCTGAAAGCTGACAGCCTATAACAGTGTATCGTCTTTCTCGGTATATTACATCGGCACCATCTGATGACAAAATGTGATTTAATACAGTATTTGGTATATATTGTGCAATAAGATCGCCACCACATTCCTTGCCATTTGCCATTACTCTTTTAAAGCAATCATTACACCATACAATATCCTCGTGAGAGCCTGTAACAGCTATTGGAATATTAAATTGGTTTAGATAATCCAGATTATCCTTACCAAGCTTTTGTGCAGCTGTTTTTATGGTGCGATTTATATGGTAATTAAATCTATGAATACCTACAAATACAATGATTATAGACATAAGTGCTATTATCATTTCTGTAATGAATACATAAGAATTCCAACGGGAGGAAAAAACAGCCATAGCAATTATAGCAACCGTAAACACCAAAAATAACGGTGTTACTGTCCATATTTTTCTTTTCATGCTAATTCCTCCCTTTTATTTCAATAATTATACTTCCATAATGATTGGTAAAATCATTGGGCTTCTGCGTGTTTTACTAAAGATATGCTTAGAAACATCATCTTTGATTTTATTTTTAATTAAATTCCATTCGTGAACATTTCTGTTAGCGAAGTCATCTAGAATTTCGGTTGACATTCTTTTTACCTCGTCTAAAAGCTGTTCTGATTCTCTTACATATACAAAGCCTCTTGATACTATATCTGGACCACTTACCACATAGCCATCTACAATATCAAGTGCAGCTACAATTATAATTAAGCCGTCAGTTCCTAGGTGCTTTCTGTCACGCAGTACAATACTACCTACATCACCAACACCAAGTCCGTCTACAAATACCTTGCCTGAATGTACTGACGGTAACTGCTTCATTGTATGGTTTTTAAACTCGACCACATTACCAACATCGCCTATAAATATATTGTCGCTATCCATACCTAGACTCATAGCTAAATCTGCGTGCTTACGCAGATGCTTTTGCTCACCATGTACAGGTATAAAAAATTCTGGCTTAACAAGGTTATGAATAATTTTAAGCTCCTCTTGGCAAGCATGACCAGAAACATGAACCTCGTACATAGATTCATAAACTACATCACAACCAAGCTTTAATAGCTCATCTATTACATTACCAACAAGCTTTTCGTTACCAGGAATAGGGTTAGCAGAAATAATTATAAAATCGCCTTTACCTACAGATACCTTTCTATGGTCAGAATATGCCATTCTTGACAAAGCTGACATAGGCTCACCCTGACTACCTGTTGTAACAAGTACAATCTGCTCTGGTGGATATTGTCTTAATAAATCAATATCTATAATTACACCAGCAGGTACATCAATATAACCAAGCTCTGTTGCAACCTGCATATAGTTTAACATACTTCTTCCCGAAAAGGCAACCTTTCTGTTGGTAGCATATGCACAATTGATAATCTGCTGTATTCTGTTTAAATTAGAAGCAAAGGTTGCGATTATTATTCTTTGATTTTTTGCTCTTACAAACAAATGCTC
The DNA here is from genome assembly GCA_045531635.1 of Acutalibacteraceae bacterium. Classification (GTDB taxonomy): domain Bacteria; phylum Bacillota; class Clostridia; order Oscillospirales; family Acutalibacteraceae; genus CAG-964. The sequence continues at coordinate 3,497 of JAZSEI010000132.1, read as the reverse complement.
AAAGCTTTCTTGTACCTTAGCCTCTGTTTTTGTATAGCCTGGACGCTCTGCGTTGGTAGAATCTGCCATTAATGCAAGCACACCCTCTTTGCCAAGCTCTGCAAATCTTGTAAGGTCAATCATATCGCCACTAGCTGGTGTAAAGTCGATTTTGAAGTCACCTGTATGCACAATTGTTCCAGCAGGAGAATGAATTGCAACACCTACAGAATCTGGTATTGAGTGATTTACATGGATAAGCTCTACACTCATACAGCCTAGTCTTACAACATCACCAGCATTTACCACATTAAGATGTGCAGATGATACAAGATTATGCTCTTTTAGCTTATTACCAACAAGACCCATTGAAAGTGCTGTACCATATACAGGAATATTGCAATCTTTTAAAAGATATGGCAAGCCACCTATATGGTCTTCATGTCCATGAGTAATAACAATGCCCTTAATTTTATCAATATTTTCTCTAATATAGGTAAAATCTGGTAGAACTAAGTCTACACCAAGCATCTCACCATCTGGGAATGCCATACCACAATCAAGCAAAAACATATCGCCACAACATTCGAACAGTGTAATATTCTTACCTATTTCATTAAGTCCACCTAAGAATGCTACCTTAATTGAAGCTTGATTCTCTTTATTCACAAAAGAGCCCTTATTGCCTTGGCGTTTACCTTTATTTTTAGAGTTCGCTCTTGGGTTATACTTAGATACCTGTCTAGTTTTGGTCTTAAACTTTTTATTTTTAACAACCTTTTTCCCCTTGTCTGAGTTTTTGACAGGTTTTTTTAGATTATTTGCCACTAAATAGACCTCCATTATTAAATTATGTATATGAAAATCATTTTTTAAAGCAGCCTTATATTTTGTGTCGCAAACGGTGCCAACACAAAACTGCTTTAATAAATAATTTATTTTGACTTGTACTACAATATAGAATTCTACCTGATTACGCTGAAATTATACTCTGCTTAGTGTAATTTCCGTATTTGATACTGATTAACAGCTTAATAATAAAAAATATTGCTTTAGGTTAAATTACCTAAGCTGTAGCTTCTATATCATTAAAATAAATCCGAACACACACATTTACTTTATTTTACTCTCTTTATAATAAAGTGTCAAGTTATTACGAGCATAAAAACTAATATGTTTTTATCATAATTAGCCATTAATTGCACTACATATAAAAACAACACATTGATCTTTATTAATTTGTGTTTTGTTTTATTGGTATAATACTGCCTATATCAACAAGTGGTTTATTGGTTAATTCTAATATATCGACTTTATAATTATGTAAAAAAGTCTTTATATCATTATAATTTTTGTGTTCGCTTATTTTGCCAGTAAATGCAAGTATATCGCTACCTAGCTTACCACAGCAACCACCTATAAACCCATAATCATAGCCATATAAGCTAATAAACCCAGGTTCTATTTTTAATACATCAATATAAGCTTTACAGTTGTTGTAAATACTGTTGTCAGAAGTAATTATTGCATTTTCGCTTACAATAGCTGTAGAGCATTTTGTGTAGCCTTGATTTGTATTTATTATTTTATAATTATTGTCTTGGCAATAATTATAGACTGTTGTATCTACATAATCTGTTTTGCCTATTAGTATGTTGCCTATAATAATATGATTATAGTATATATTAAAAGGATATTTAGGCGAAATATCACAGCTTGATTTTAAAAGCGTTACATCAATATTAGCAAGCTTTTGTAACGACATAAGTGTATTTTCATTTACAACTGCACACCCTTTTTTAAAATACGAAAACTGCATATCGGGGTGATAACGCTCGTAAAATGGTAAATTATTAGTGGGCTGGGTAGTTATTGTGTTAACCCCCAGCCTTTTAAGCTCTTGTATTATATAACCATATTCACCAGACACGACTACATCTGTAACTGTTGATGTTGGTAAATTAGGATTGCAAAAATAACTCATAAATGAACTCCGTATTATAATGACCTTAAGGTTTCTGCTGGATTAAGCTTTGCAGCAAGCATTGCAGGATATGCACCAAAAATACCACCCATAGCTACTGAAAACAGGCAAGTAACTGCCACAGTTTTTACATCCATTGATATTGACGTATTCAAAATATTGCTACCTATTATAATTAATAAAAAAGCTATAAATACACCCACTGCACATCCAATAATCGACAGCATAAGTGCTTCGCTTAGAAATTCTCGCACTATAATAAATCTGCTTGCACCAATCGCTTTTTTTATACCAATTTCTCTTTTTCTTTCACCTACCGACACAAGCATCACTGTCATAATACTCAAGCCTGCAACTATAAGTGAAACTGCACCCACGGCAGATAATATAGTTGTAACTATGCTTAATATATTGGTAAGAGATTCCTTTTGCTTTGCAAGGTTAGTTACTGTATAGCCTTCTTCTGTACCATTTAAAAATGTAAGTGTGCTTTCAAGCTTAGTGGCAAGTGCTGATAAATTAGCGTTTGATGTTGCTTTTGTGATAATTTGAGCATAATTTGCAGAGCCATTAAGTGTTTGCATAGTAGTGTAGGGAATATATACAAAATTAGGTACATAATTACCCATTGCAGTTTGAAGTAAGCTACCACCTGTTTTTATTACACCTATTATTGTAAATTCTTCTGTATTTCCGTCTACAGCTAAAGAGATTTTATGACCTACTGCATTGTCCTTACCATACATAGCTTGTGCAAAGCTTTGGTCTACCATACAAACCGATAAGCTTTCTGAAACATCTGATTTTTTTATTTGGTTACCGTATAAAAGCTGTAGTGATACTATTTCTTTTGCGTTATCATCTATACCCCATACTACGGTTTTTTCTCCCTTACCAAAAGAGGAAAAAGCCTCTGTAGTTTCCATATATACAGGTGTAGCTGTTAAAACCCCTGTGGTTTTGCGTACAGCCTCAAGCTCGTAATCAGAAAGTGGAGCATCACTATTTTTTACAGCTATAGTCAAACCACCCATACCAAGGCTGTTAAGCTCGTTATTAACAGCAACAGTGCCAAATGAACCTATACTACTTATAATTATAACAGAACACACACCAATAGCAACACCTAAAATAGTTAAAAGACTTCTACCTTTTTTACGGAAAAGACTTTTAAACGGATAAATTATTATTTCTTCAACCATTAATATTATTCACCAGCCTATTAACCTTTACTGTATCTGATGTACTGATATTATCTGATATAGCTATGATATAATCATTATTTTTTAGTCCCGACAAAACCTCTACCCCGTCTTTATATTCGTTACCTATATTAACAGATTTTTTAACAGCCTTACCTTTATTATATAGATAAACATTACCTTTATTTTCATTAATCATTTCAATTGTGTTATAGGGTATTATATAGCTGTTTTCTTTTCGGTTTGTGGTAATAGCACATTTGGCTGTATAGCCTTTTTTTATTATTTCATCTGCATTTAAAATATCTACTACTACATCTACTGCAGTTTCT
>JAZSEI010000049.1:0-80740 GCA_045531635.1 Acutalibacteraceae bacterium | reverse complement strand
ACTATCTTAAATTTTCTAAAAAAGCTACACAGCAAATGCACTGTGTAGCTTTTTAAAACATAATTATTTAATTATTACTTATCTCTTCTGCCGTTGTATCTGTTGTTTCTTGGACGTGCTGGCTGTGGGTTGTTCTCTGGTGTTAAACCCTCAACCTCGATAAGTGCCTCTCTTCTTGAAAGATTCAATCTGCCCTTATCATCAATCTCTAGAACCTTTACGATGATAACATCGCCAACTGTTACAACATCCTCAACCTTCTCTGTACGCTTTACATCTAGCTGAGAAATGTGGCACAAGCCCTCTTTACCCGGTGCAATCTCAACAAAAGCACCAAAGTCCATTAATCTTGTAACCTTACCCTTATAAATTGAGCCTGGTTCTGGGTCTCTTGCGATTGTTTCAACAATAGTTAATGCACGCTTACAGTTGTCCATATCAATACCACTGATGAATACATTACCCTCTTCGCTGATGTCAATCTTAACCTCGCACTCAGCCTGAATTTCTTTAATTACCTTACCACTCTTACCGATAATCTCGCTGATTTTATCAACAGGAACAAGAGTTGTAAGCATCTTTGGAGCATACTTAGATAGCTCTTCTCTTGGCTCTGGAATAGCCTTTAGCATAACCTCGTCAAGGATATAATTTCTAGCCTTGTGAGTTTTAGCAAGAGCCTCTTTAACCATTTCTGGTGTTAAGCCTGAGATTTTAAGGTCCATCTGAATAGCTGTGATACCGTCGTGTGTACCAGCAACCTTAAAGTCCATATCGCCAAAGAAGTCCTCAAGACCCTGAATATCAACCATTGTCATCCAACGGTCACCCTCTGTAATAAGACCACAAGAAATACCTGCAACTGGTGCTTTAATAGGTACACCTGCATCCATAAGAGCTAGTGTTGAACCACAGATTGAGCCCTGTGATGTTGAACCGTTAGAAGATACAACTTCTGATACAAGTCTTAGAGCATAAGGGAACTCCTCAACTGAAGGAATAACAGGAACAAGTGCTCTTTCAGCCAAAGCACCGTGACCGATTTCTCTTCTACCTGGACCTCTGCTTGGTCTTGTTTCACCAACTGAATATGATGGGAAGTTGTAGTGGTGCATATATCTCTTTGTTTCTTCGTCATCAATTCCGTCAAGAATCTGCTGGTCGCTTACTGGGCCAAGTGTTGCAATTGTAAGAACCTGTGTCTGACCCCTTGTAAATAGACCTGAGCCATGTACTCTTGGTAGCAAGCTAACCTCAGAAGCAAGTGGACGAATATCATCCATACCTCTGCCGTCAACTCTCTTTTGCTCGTCTAGTAACCAACGACGAACAACTGTCTTCTGTGACTTGTACATACACTCATCAATCTTAGCCTCTTGCTCTGGGTAGATTTCGTCAAACTTTGCGTGTACAGCCTCGTATATAGGAATTAATCTTGCATCTCTTACTGTTTTATCGTCTGTATCAAGAGCAACCTTTAGGTCTTCCTCAACAAAGTTGAAGATACTCTCGAACATTTCGTGGTCTGGCTCGTTGCTTGGGTAGCTGAACTTTTCCTTACCGATTTCGTTCTGGATACCCTTAATAAACTCAATAATCTGTTGGTTAGCAGTATGACCAGCCATAATACCCTCGTACATATCCTCGTCAGATACCATATCAGCACCTGCTTCAATCATAGCAATTCTGCTGTCTGTAGAAGCAACTGTTACAGCCATTCTTGACTTAGCTCTTTCTTCCTGTGTTGGGTTGATAACAAACTTGCCGTCAACTAAACCTACAGAAACGCCAGAAATTGGACCATTCCAAGGAATATCTGAAATTGAAAGTGCAATTGATGTACCAACCATTGCTGTAATTTCTGGTGAGCAGTCTGGGTCAACACTCATAACTGTACATACAACAGAAACATCATTTCTCATATCCTTAGGGAACAATGGACGGATTGGTCTGTCGATAACTCTTGATACAAGAACAGCCTTATCAGAAGGTCTGCCCTCTCTCTTTAGGTAAGAACCAGGAATTTTACCAACAGCGTACATTTTCTCCTCAAAATCTACTGAAAGTGGGAAAAAGTCGATACCCTCTCTTGGCTTTGCAGCACCTGTTACTGCAACATTTACTACTGTTTCGCCGTAGCGTACTAAACAAGAACCATTTGCAAGCTGTGCAATCTTACCTGTTTCTACAACCAAAGGTCTGCCTGCAAACTCTGTTTCAAAAACTCTAAAATTCTCAAACATAATTCATTCTCCTATAAAAATTTATTTTTACAGGCTCGTACTACTTAGCAATAAAACCACTGCTTATTCATAAATAAATAGTCGTTTTACTGCTAACCAAGTAGAGCAACTGCAAATATATATAAACGCCCTTTGGGCCTTTTTTACTATTTTGTGTTCATTTTTGTATTATACTAAAAATGACTTTAAGGGCAGACTGCCTTGTTTGTAAGCTGTCTGCCCTGTTATTAAGCAATTATTTACGGATACCTAGTCTTGCGATGATTGAACGGTATCTCTCAATGTCAACCTTAGTTAGGTAGTTAAGAAGATTTCTTCTCTGACCTACCATCTTTAGCAGACCTCTTCTTGAGTGATGGTCCTTCTTGTGAGTCTTTAGGTGCTCAGTTAGATCGTTGATTCTCTTTGTTAGAAGAGCAATCTGAACCTCTGGAGAACCTGTGTCGCCCTCGTGAGTAGCATACTCCTTGATAATTGCGTCCTTCTCTGATTTTAGCATTATTTTCACCTCTTTTTAAAAATTATGCCCTTATATTTTTAATCAATCACAGTTAAAGGAAGGTGATGTCCTACTTTAGGCTTACTCCAAAAACCGTGGTTGGGGCACTTGTGATATTATAGCATACACCACCATAAGCGTCAAGCATTTTTTATCATTATAACGCCTTATATTGCGATTTTTTATGCTATGTAATCAAGATTAAATGCTGTTAAATTCAACGCCGTATTCCTTGTAAATATCAACAAGACTCTCGTTAACCTTTTGTATAGAATACTTCTTAGACATTTCAACAGCATTCTTACCCATTTCTTGTGCAAGCTGTGGGTTTTTATAAATCTCTAAAAGTCTTTTAGCCATTTCATCAGAATTATTAAGCTCTATTTTATAACCGTTCACACCATTTTCTACAAGGTCACCATTACCACGCACATCTGTTGCTACAATAGGTTTACCAATTGCAAGTGCCTCTATAAGATTTACAGGCAACCCCTCTTGACGGCTTGTAGAAACTGAAACATCACTTAATGTTATAAGCTTTGGAATATCTCGTCTGTAGCCAAGCATATCTATATGCTTTTCTATTCCAAGCTCCTTTACCATTTTTGTATACTCAGCAAGTTTTTGCTGTTGACCAGGCATTAACACCTTTATAGTAGGAATTTCATCCTTTAGCTTATACACAGTTTCAAAAAGCATTTCGTGATTTTTTCTGTATGAATAATCAGCAGGGTAAATTAGTATAAAATCATCCTCTGCAAAGCCATATTCTTTTCTTAGCTCAGCCTTTGCCTGTGGTGTTGCAACACTAAACTTACTTAAATCTACACCTACACCATTTACCTTTACAATACCGTCTTTAGTCTTAAACTTCTTTGTAACAGCAAGGTTGTAATCCTCTTGGTTAATTGTGATAAGCTTGTCGGTATAATGTGCAAGTAGCTTTTCAACTGGGTAGAAGAACATCCAGTTTTTTGTTGGAGCACCCTTAAAGAAGTGGAAACCATGTGCTGTGTAAAGCACCTTTGCATTTGATTTAGCCTGCTTTGCTGCCACTCGTGCTGCAACTGCACCCATTGGTGTATGACAATGAATAATATCGTATTTTTCTTTTATAATAAGCTCTTTAAGTTGCTTTATAGCCTTGATATTCTCCTTTTTGTACGGTGAACGCTGTAGTGGGATAAAATGGAATTTATTTATAGATTTAAAATCAAATCCATCTTTATCTGCTGAGTTATCAAAGCAAGACACATCTATAGTGTGTCCGTTATCCTTTAATAAATTAATAAAATTTGTGTGAAATTGTCCTATGTGACTTCTTACATTTGATACATATAATATTTTCATTACTACATCTTCCTTTAATTATTAATTCGTTCTGTCTAGCATATATTTATTTACCTATAATTTTATCAGTAATTGCTAAAATTTTATTCGCCAAAAATTTTATTGGTATAGCAACCAAAATCGAAGCCAAAATATAAGCAAAAGCCCCTATAAGATTATTCATCGGTAAACAACTTTTTGCAATTGTTAGAACTGTAATATGTGAAAAAAATATTTCAATAGAATATTTTCCCAAAAACCTTACAACCTTTGAATCACCACTAATCTTAGAGCAAATCAACACTATACAAACTAACGCTGCATTTAACATTATTATATCGTAGATTACCTTTCCACCTATAAAATATAATAATGCAAAACCACCCACAAACACCAAGAAAAACATCGAAAAAACAAAAATAAAATATTTTTTCAAAAAATTAAACAACACGGTCTTATACATAGCAATAAATATTCCTATTGCAAACCATAGAGTATTCTGATACCAAAACGAAGTTATTCCTGTACAATAGCCTATTATCATAAATATAACACTTAAAGCTACCATGCTTCCCAAAAACATTTTATTGTTTTCTCTGCAAATCAGCATTAATACATAATATACTATATACATTATAACCTGTACCTTTAAATACCATGTTATATTATTCGGTAAACTTATTGTTATAAATCCTAAAAAGAAATTATCAGTACACTCAATAGGAATAAGCAATACCATTAACCAATTCAATAAAAAAGCAACTGTAAAAGGGGCGTATACCCTTGTGAGTTTATTTTTTAAAAAGCCTTTATGGTAATTTTTCTTTTTCATTTTAGACACTGTCAAGCCATAACCCGAGCACAAGAAAAAGATTCCTACTCCACAGGTACCGATATATGAACATAAAAAAAATGTTCCAATATATGAATAATAATGAGAGAATGCTATCCAGGCTACAGCAATTCCTTTTAACCAATTAGTTTGGTTAACACTTAAAAAATCCTTCTCATCAATTTTTCCTATACTTTTTCTTACTCCAACCAACGAAAATATCATCATAACAAAAAATGTTATACCAAATATCATCATGGGATTATGTAAAATCAAATCCACAATACAACCTCCAAATCAATAATACTATATTATAGCAAATACAGTTTAATTATTAGTTCTAATCTATAATCCACATACAACCCACCAAATACCCACAACAAAAAGTTTTTATTAACAATAAAATAAAATTTAAATATTTTTTCAAAACACTTCAATCGGTGTTGACAACCAGAAAATTTTCTGATATAATTATCAAGCAATACGGATCATTAGCTCAGTTGGTTAGAGCAACCGGCTCATAACCGGTAGGTCCCGGGTTCGAGTCCCTGATGATCCACCAGAACCGAGTTTACATTTGTAGGCTCGGTTTTTTGTTGCCTTGTTTCACAAATAATAATTACTAATTTCCAGGGTATTTCATTTTTAATGAAATACCCTTATTTTTTACATACAGTTCTTTTTATTTTACTCAACGCTCTGTGTGCAAAAGAAATTACAACTGGTGTTTTTCGTGGTTTTGTACACTTCTCAACTAATTCATCAAAAGACTTTACATCCACTTTACTCATAAAATAATCACGCTTTTTATGCATATAAGATGGTGTAACTAAAGAAGGATTATGTTTTGTAATTACCGAAAAATCCAGATCTTCTACATTAAGATTTTCTGACTTGTTAAAAAACAGCTCTTCTCCCTTTTTAGAATTCACCATAACAGCCGATAAACCTCTATCATCATCTAAATGTGGAGATACAATATCCACACCCCAATAATCAGCAAGAGTTATGTCAGAAAATGGTTTTGCATTTTTAAATGCACATTTATAGCAAGAAGGTCGCAGACAAAGGTTATTTAAAAACGCCTTTGAATATGCATTTTGTTTAAATTCGCAAAAATAGTCAGTATCATCTGCATAGGTTATTTCTAAGCCATAATTTTTCCAACCATTTCGCTTACTTCTAAAGCTTATTTTATCAATTTTTTTATTTTCAGTATTCACACTGCTAAGATATTTTTGCCAAACCTTAGGCGATGGTACGCCATGGCAGATAATATCCTGTGTGTACAAATTAGGGTAATCCTTATGCAAAAAAGCTTTCAATCCAGCTATTTGGCAAGGTGTACCAGTGAACAACACCTTACGTCCAGTATCAAGAAAAGTCTTTGCCTGCACAAAGCTATCTCTTATTTGACTTTGCATATATTTCGAAGAACGCAATTGATTAAGCTCATTTACATCTTCAATATAGATATGCTGAACATTATAATCATTATCAAACGCTGCACCGAACACTACTCCACCGTCTGATAAAATCTGTTCAGATAGATATGTAAACACACCACCTGACGAACTCAATTCACGGATTTTATCATTTTTATAAAATGCTGAGTAGCTTTTTAGTATACTATTAGAGTCTTCTTGATTATGTACAGGACACCTTTGTACACACAAACCACATTTAACACATTTTTCATCATTTACAACAGGGTAATAAAAACCCTCTGTATCCTTTTTAAGGGTAATCGCACCACTTTTACATATTCCTGCACAGGCATAACAGCCTGTGCAGGTTGATTTATCAATTATTTTTAACATAATTTATTTAACCACTTTTTTATTTGTTTTTCCTGTGAATTTTCCTACGATCTTTTTAACTGGTCCTCTGAAAACATCCTTTTCGTAATCGTTCATCATTACAAAGTATGCACCCAAAGCATAAATTCCTGTAAACACAATTGCTCCGATTAAAAATTCAAGCCAACTATCAATTACAAAGAATTTATTTGTCACAAATAATCCCACTGCAATCATAATAAACATTACTGGTGACATTTTTAAGATATTCAACCAAAACAAAGGTATTTTAATTCCTATTTTTTTGTGATAGTAACAGTTCATTATAATTATCTGACCTAAAATATACGAAAAACATGTTGCAAATGCAGCACCCTGCATTCCGTAGTTGTCTACTAGAAGTATTGTAAGAACTACATTTAACACGGCAATAATTGCATAAACAATAGAACGGAAGCTATGCTTATTTTGGGCTATAAGTATACTAATACCAGTATTTTGTATTAGTGGTACTGTAAGTGGAAGCATAACCATTAAAGCAACAGGATACGCTTCGCTATAACCATCACCAACCCAAAGCATTATAAATTGTTGTCCAAAAGTAATAAAAGCTGCAACAATAAATGATACAACTATAAACTGTAATCTACCAACTCTTATAAACAGCTCTGAAAGCTGTTCTTTTGTAGCATTTTTTGTTACCATAGTTGTTATCTTTGGCACAAGTACGCCACTAATTGTTGTAGATATTTGAGTTACATATGTATTAAATGTAGCACCAACATTATACACAGCTACGGCTACTGTTCCCATTGCTGCACCAATAATAACTTTATCTGTTGTCCAATAAAGTGTATCTACTATTTGACCTAAGAAAATAAAAAATGAAAACACCATAATCTCTTTAAGTATATTAAAAGGCATATTCTTAAAGCTTGGCATAATATCTAGCTTTTTGTATGAATATATTATATATAGCAAATTCACTACAGCATTAACCAAGGTTGAGCCTACAACCAAGCCTACCGATTTAAAGCCCATAAATAATATTACAAGGTTAACACATGGTAACGCTGTGGTAGTGCATATATTCATTACCCTGTTAAAAATATATTTTTCGTGTGCTATAGTTACAGAAATAAAAACAGAGCTAGGCAAGAAAAAGGCTGTATTAAATGTAAGCAATATCACTAGTAGTTTCATTGTACTAATTTCGTCAGCAGTCAATGTTTTTCCATAAAACACATCCACATTTAGTCCAACTACTATACCGACTATAAAAATTATAAGTGCTATCACCATAAATATAACCATAAACAAACCTATTATTCGCTTTTCGCCGTCACGGTCATCTTCTGCTCGATATTTGGTAATATATCTGGCCATTGTGCTACCCAAGCCAAAATTAAGCAACGAAATATAACCCATTACAGAATTGGCAAGACTATATGTACCATATTCTGCCTGACCAAGTAATCTTAGCATTATAGGTGTATAAATCATTGGAATAATCGAACCTATAGCCATATTTATGTATGATAACCAAACGCCTGCTCTTAATTGATTTACTTTTGCCATAATAATCTCCTTAGCTATATCAACAACATTTGATTAAGTCTTTTATTTTTTCTCCTGCCTTATAACTACTTTGTATATACTCTGGCATTTTTTCTGCAAGAAGCTCTTTTATATTATCTTCCTGAGCCATAATCCATATAAAAGCATTCATAAGATCATTCTTGTCTTTCATATCATTAATATTAACTACATAGTTTTCTTCTGTACCAAATAAATCTCTTGCTATTCCTTTTGATTTTGTTGAATAACCTACCACCAATGTTGGTACGCCAGTAGAGTATGCGGCTATAGTTGCGTGAGTTCTTGCACCAATAAAAAATCTCATATTAGAAATATAATATTTAAGCACCATACAGTTGTTATCTTCTAGCATAACAACTCTACCTGTATCTTTATACATATCATACAGCTTTTTTAAAGGCTGTCTGTCGTCGTTAGAGCTTATTGTAACATGAGGTGTAAGTGCTATACTCATATCGGTGTTTTTCAATATATAATCAATTAATGTAGTATAATTATCTAAAATTACATTATCACCACTTCTCATATTAAGCACTAAAGGGCTAAGGTTAATTCCCACCATATTACTCTTAATAAATCCATCTGGAATTGATTTTTCTTGCTTTTCTAATGTAAAAGCAGGGTCAGCAAAAAGATAAGTATTTTTATTAAGCTGTTTTAATATGTTATAGCTTATAGTTTCTCTGGCTGTAATTAAATCAAATTCACTTAAATCCTTCTTTATTATTTCTGGCATTTCTCCCTCGTTAATAGAGCAACCCCATAAAACTGTTTTTACACCTTTTTTTCTTAGTGCTCTATTTACATCTGCTAAAATATCATAGCCATTATAGCAGTAGTTATCGCCACCTATAGATACAAATATATCTCCCTTTTTAGCTTTATCTAAAAGCTCTTTTCTTTTAAGCTTTGTAAAAACATAGTCACTATGCTTTAATTTAAAATACACACCAGCCATCAGCCCCGCAAGCTTGCTGTAAGTGCAGTTTAAATTATCTTTCTCTAGCTTTACTATTTCATCTAAGCCGTATTTTTGGTCGCTTTCTGCATCCATTGATAATAAAGTAATATCTTCATCAATAATCTTTTTACTTGACCTTACTATAGCTTCACACCCGTGATTTCCACTAGATTGGTGATTAAAAAAGTAAATCATATATATTCCTCCCCTTATTTGATTTTCGTCTTAATTTTATACAGATAACTTACCGTATTATTTACCAGCTCCACAAGCCTATAATTATTAAGCTTATATGCTATTCTTAATGGTGTTCTTATTTTACAGTTTGATTTTTCAACAGCGTCTTTAAATCGACTGCTTTGCATTATTTTTTTGTTAATCTGGTATTTCTCTTTTTTACTAGCATTATTATTTTTATGGAAAGTATTCTTTAAGCATTTTTCGTAGCTAAAATATGCCGAGCTATAAAACATTGCAACTTGCTCGCTGTCAACCTTCCATTCTGTAATATACCTTAACATCTCATCATTAATATGAGTATATATTTCAAATAAATCAGGTCTGTATTTATTGTCAAGTGTTTCTTTTTCGGTACGAATATAGTAATACGCACATTTATTGGTGTGGTATATCTTTTTATTGCTACAACTATTAATATACGAAAAGTTAAAAAGCAAATCTTCACCCAACGACATCGACTCATCCATTTTTAAGTTATTTTCATCTATAACTCTTTTTAAATACAACTTACCCCACGGAGCTGCATTAAGCCATTTTTGATGAAATGTCATTATTTTAGAGGCATCGCTTTCTATTAACTTTCCACTATCATCGTACTTAACGGTTTGTGTTATACCTTTTTCATAATCCTTAACAGTATAAAAGCCGCACCACACTATCTCTGCCTGTGGGTATTTATCAATTACATCTGCAAAACCTTGCAGATAAGCCTCGTCTACATAATCATCGCTGTCAACGCAAACTATATAGTCACCTTTTGCATTAGCTATACCGATATTTCTTGCAGACGATACACCACCATTTTTCTTATGTATTACCTTTATTCTACTATCTTTCTCTGCGTATGAATCGCAAATTTTTCCACTAGCATCAGGTGAGCCATCATCAATAAGTATAAGTTCAAAATTATGGTATGTTTGCTTTAAAATACTTTCGATACAATGATGCATTACATCCTGCACCTTATACACCGGAACTATAATACTAATTAAAGAGGTCATAAAAATCCTATCCTTCCAAACTTAATAACCTATACCAAATATGTTTCGTATTGATACCGTTGTATATGGCATAACCATAAACAGCCTTAGCCACATTTTTTGTTTACCACCAGTAAATTTGTAATCATCCTTTGTAAGCTTAAACTCTTTTTTATAATTCATAATCTGTTGCCTTGCACGCTTCTTTTCGTCACCTTTAAGATGCTTTAAAATCGCCTGCAAATTGTATAAAAGAGTATTTGCAAACGCAATATTAGCTACTCCCTTAATCTGTGGAATATCCCTTACACCTAGCAGACATTCATATCTTGCCATAACTCCGTCAAGGCGTCTTATATTATACTTACATCCAGTAAAGCCATTATCTCTCTGCAAATAATTATACATAGGCTTTTTACAATAATATAAACCGTTTGATTTCATAAATGCTTTCCACACCCAAAAATCATCCTCATGATATTTGCCTAAAGGAAAAGGAATATCGGCTATTAAGCTTTTTTTATACAGCTTATTACATACAGTTGAATATATTCCATTTTCAGAAATCAATCTTTTTAATGCTTCGTTTCTATCTATTCTTACATCGTCGCTGATTCCTCTTGTTGACAGTATATTTTCATCATTGTCTACTAAAGCTGTTGCACACTCTGCAATATCAGCACCAGTTTTAACCCCCTGATATAACAGCTCTATAAACATTGGATCAAGCCAGTCATCACCATCAATAAGTGCAACGTATTCTCCATTAGCGTTTGCAATGCTTACATTTCTTACATCAGCAACCTTACCATTTTTCTTATGTATAACTTTTACTCTACTGTCTTTTTTTGCATACTCGTCACAGATTTTAGGAGAACCATCGGGAGAACCATCATCAACCAATATAATTTCAATATTTTTATAGGTTTGATTAATTACACTTTCTATACATCGTGGCAAATATTGTTCTACATTATAAACAGCTATCGCTACACTTATTAAAGGATTACTCATTTTGTTACCTCTCTTGCTGATCTATATATCCTGTTTCGATTATTAATTGTTTTTTCATACAGTTTATATAACAACTTAAAAGCAATAGGACAATACAGAATCAACATAGAGTCCATTGCAGTTCTTTTGTTCGCTACTCCAAGTGATTTTGCTTTACTATACAGCTTTTTCACTTTGTTTCGTATATCTTTCTTCTCGTTTTCAAATCTCTTATCCAGATTGTTTGTTGTTATTATTCTATATGTTTGTATTGCCAAGCTTAGCTGTGAAATCATTGCTACAGGATATATTTTGCTACCTTCATCAAACATTTCTGTAATAATTTCTCTCACCTTTAATGCATCAAAAATTTTGTGATAAGAAACACCCTCTGTTGTGGTTGCAGAGTTTGGTCTCATCATATAATTATATAATGGTTTGTCCTCAAAAATTGATTTTTCTGCTTTTATAAATGCCATTGTAGCAAATAAAAAATCTTCGTTATATCTGATATCTTTATATAACCTTAAATCTCCTATACATTTTTTACTAAACAATTTATTCCATATTCCTGGCTCTATAAATTTACCCTCTAATAAATCTATAACACCCTGCTGATTGTCCTGCTCTACAATCTTGTTTGTTCCATGCATAAGAAATTCAGTTGTAGGATATTTAAGTCTATAACCACAATGAGATATATCTGCATCGTACTTAATTGCATTATTTATAAGTATCTCGTACATATTATTCTCTATGTAATCATCACCATCTACAAATCCTATATAATCACCAGTTGCAATATCTAATCCTTTATTTCTGGTATCAGACACTCCTGTATTTTCTTTATAAATAGCAACTATTCGGCTATCTTTTTCTCTATACTCTTCAATAATCTCTCTTGTATTATCTGTAGAGCCATCGTCTATTACAATTATTTCTAAATTCGTATAGGTTTGCTCTAAAACACTGTCAAGACATCTGCCTATATATGGTGCAATATTATACGCAGGTATAATTATAGAAATCTTCTTATCAAAATTCATAATACTCTCCCATTTTTCCACATTTCACTTTGTGATTATAGCCCTTCTAGCATATCTTCTACTGCTTTTACTGTAATCTCTTTGTTAAAGCGTTTTCCTCTTTCAAGTGCTTTTTCTGCATAGCTTTCAAGATAACCTTCAGTAGTAATCATTTTCTTTATTCCCTCATACAATGCCTGCTCATTGTTATCTGTTACAATTCCGTACTCATTATTATAGCCAAGCTGTTCTTCCATTCCTGAACAACGGGTAGTTACAACTGGTGTACCTACTATAAGGCTCTCGGTAACGGCTGTACTAAATCCCTCAGAATATGAAGAACAAACATACAAATCACAATTTTTAATATACTTATATGGATTTGTTTTGTAGCCCAAGAAAATAAAAGTATCTTCAAGATTGTTCTCTTTTAGATATTTCTCTAGATTTTTCTGCTCATCGCCTACTCCAAGAATATAGAATTTAGTCTTTATATTTTCTTCTGTTAATCGTTTATGTATGGCTGTTAATCTTTCAAAGCCTTTAACCGATACTATTTTTCCTACTGAACATATATTAACACAGCTGTTGTCAAACTCTACATCAGTTATTGGCTCATTTGATTTTTCTATAATTTCATCTGTTTCTATAGTGTTGTATAAAACACCTATTTTTTTATCAAATGATAACGTCTCTGTAAAATATTCCTGTACCATTTGTGACACACAAACGGTGTAGTCATAGCTACTATAGCATTTTTTAGCTTCTTCAAAATTTCTAAAAGTTGCCGAAATCACCTCGGGGGTATCCAATTTACAATGAATCCAGCTTACCAGCTTTGTATCTTCGTCAGTACAGCCACTTGCTATTCTTGCTGTTATACCCTCAAGATAAGAAACAACAACATCATACTTTTCTTTTATAAAAGCTTTATACAATGTTTGTGGCGAAAACAATGAAAATATCTTTACATTTCCTCTTATAATTTTCTTAAAATTATATCTATACTTAACATCACTATTTAAAAATTGCTTATTTACACCTTCGTCAAATATTGATTGAACAGTAACATCAAACTTGGTTTTATCTAAATTATTAACCAAATTAACAAGTACCTTCTCAGCCCCACCATGACCAAGTGTTGGAATCAGAAATAAAACCTTTTTCATAAATAATTCCTCTTATCTTAAAAAACAAAATATATTTCTTATTATAACTTAAAAAGACTATATCAGTCAACAAAAAACAACCTTTAACATTCCAAATCATCAACTTTCACAACCTTTTAAAGTAACCTGCTACATTAAACAACAAAACTACTATGTGAATAAAACTCTCTTAAACAACACTGTTTTTTTACAATCAGCCTTACAATTAATTAAAAATCTTGACACATAGTAATATAAATATTAAAATATAAGGTAAAGGTTTATAACTACACAAAGAAAGGATTTATAAACATGGAAAACAGTAAAAAGTCAATGGAAAAAATAGTTGCCCTATGTAAAAATAGAGGTTTTGTATATGCAGGCTCTGAAATCTATGGTGGTCTTGCAAATACATGGGATTACGGTCCACTTGGTATGGAGCTAAAAAACAACATTAAAAAAGCATGGCTAAAAAAGTTTGTACAAGAAAACAGATACAATGTAGGTCTTGATTCTGCAATTCTTATGAATCCACAAACTTGGGTAGCATCTGGTCATCTTGGTGGCTTCTCTGACCCACTTATGGATTGTCGTGATTGTAAAACAAGACACAGAGCAGATAATCTTATCGAAGATTTTGACGGCACAAATGTTGCTGGCTGGACAAACGAGCAAATGCTTGACTACATAAACGAGCACAACATTGTATGCCCTAATTGTGGCAACCACAACTTTACAGATATTCGCCAGTTTAACCTTATGTTCAAAACCTTCCAAGGTGTTACAGAGGATAGCAAAAACGAAATTTATCTTCGTCCAGAAACTGCACAGGGTATTTTTGTAAACTTTGCAAATATCCAGAGAACAAGCCGTAAAAAAGTACCTTTTGGTGTTGCTCAGATTGGTAAATCATTCAGAAACGAAATTACACCTGGTAACTTTATCTTTAGAGTAAGAGAGTTTGAGCAGATGGAGCTTGAGTTCTTCTGTAAGCCTGGTACAGACCTTGAGTGGTTTGAATATTGGAGAGGCTTCTGCCGTGACTGGCTATACTCACTTAACATTAAAGAAGAAAATCTACGCTTGCGTGACCACTCAGCAGACGAGCTTTGCTTCTACTCAAAGGCTACTACAGACTTCGAGTATCTATTCCCATTTGGTTGGGGTGAGCTATGGGGTGTTGCAGACAGAACAGACTACGACCTTACACAGCACATTAACACAAGTGGTAAGAGTCTTGAGTATTTTGACCAAGAAACAAACGAAAAATATGTACCTTATGTAATCGAGCCATCACTAGGTGTTGAGCGTTTATTCTTAGCACTTGTAACAGAGGCTTACGATGAAGAGGTTATTACTGAAAAGGACACAAGAGTTGTATTAAGATTACACCCAACACTTGCACCTTTCAAAACTGCTGTTCTGCCACTTTCTAAGAAGCTTGGCGAAGAAGCAGACGAGGTTTACACAATGCTTTCAAAGCACTTTATGGTTGACTACGACGAGTCTGGCTCAATCGGTAAGAGATATCGTAGACAAGACGAAATCGGTACACCATTCTGTATCACTTATGACTTCGAGTCAAAGGAAGATGGTTGCGTAACTGTTCGTGACAGAGATACAATGGAGCAAGAGAGAGTAAAGATTGACGAGCTTGTTGACTATATCAGCAAGAAGATTGCTTTTTAATCTAATATTACATATCTAACACATAAAAACGGGCTATCTCACATTGTTGGTGAGATAGCCCGTTTCTTATATACCATACTTTTCTTCAAATTCACGAATGGTACTGCGTATTGAATAGTCTAAACGAGTATCGCAAAAGTTTTTTATTTCAGGTGGAATACACTTATAAAAAGCCTCTGCTAATCCACCTGCTATACAAGCAATTGTGTCAGCGTCACCACCTAACGATACTGCATTTCGTATTGCACTTTCGTAGTCGGTTGATTCTATAAAGGCAATTATTGCCGGTGGTACACTGTATGCTGTTCTGCTATCAAAGCTAAAATTCTGTTTTATTTGCTCTAGTGATATTGTTAAATCAAAGCCAAAAAGCTTGCTTGCAAACTTACGGATTTCCTCTTTGCTTGCACCATTTCGTATCATAAACACAGCACCAGCTACTACCTTTGCACCTGTAATGGCTTCTTTATGCTTATGTGTGTATAAACAGCTAGCCTTTGCCTGTAGCATTACTTGCTCTAGCGTGTTATATGCATAGCCTATTGGCACTACACGCATTGCTCCACCGTTTCCGTAGCTATGTATTACCTTTGTTTCACTACTTTTTGCCCACTCAGAAAACATCATACCAAAGCCAGCATCAGGGAATAGCGAATAATATCTTTTGTATTGCACGGCGTACTCCAAAGCTCTTTTTTCAAGACCAAAGCGTGTTATATCAGACGGATTATTAAGTATAGCTTTACAAACAGCTGTTGTTAACAGGCTGTCATCTGTAAATGTGCTTTCAGAATGAAAATCAAAGTTATAATTTTTAGTGGAGTGAACCTCATAATAAGAGCCTATTACATCTCCGTATATTGCACCAAACATAAATACCACCTCTTATTTAAAATTATACGTTAAATTCATTTATAAATCAATAAAAAACGCTTGACAGTTATATCGCAGTGTGATATATTAGGTATAACGAAGTGCGATATATCGTTGTAAGATACATCGCACTAATAGCAACCACTATTATTTTAAATAGAGTTTGCTATAAAATATAGTGAGGTGAATATAATGGACGCTCATATAAGAAAGGTATATGTGCCTATGACAGAAACAAGCTTTTATATTTTGCTTTGTCTGCGTAACGAAATGCATGGCTATAGTATTGTGCAAAAGGTATTAGAACTAACAGACGGAGAAATTCGTTTAAGCCCAGGCACAATGTATGGTAGTCTTTCTAAAATGGAAAAAGACAATTTGATACGCTTTGTGCGAGAAGAAGAAAAACGCAAAATATATAAAATTACAGATTTAGGGCAACAGGTACTACAGCTAGAAATGACACGAATTGAACGCTTATACAAGAATTTAAAAGAGGTGCAGTAAAATGGGTAAAATAAAGAGAAAAATAGCGTTTTTCACAATACCAGAGTACAAAAAGGAAGAAGATTGGCTTAAAGAACAGCATAAGGCAGGCTTAAAGCTTGTAAAGGCAACCCTACCTTGCTTTTATACATTTGAAGAGTGTGAGGCTGAAGATGTAGTTTATCAGCTTGACTATAACGAGGAGGGGCTAAAGAATAAAGCAGAGTATGTAAAAATGTACGAGGATTGTGGCTGGGAGCATATTACTGATATGTCTGGATATAGCTATTTTAGAAAGTCAGTGTCACAAATGGCTGAAAAAGAAGAAATTTTTAGTGACGATGAGTCAAAAATGGATATGATAGAGCGAGTTTTCAAGGGCAGAATGATACCTTCGCTTATAATCTTTTTTGGAGTAATTATTCCACAGCTGATAATGCAAGGCTTGATGGGTGAACCAGAAAACTGGATACTTTTTGGGTTCTTTGGGATTATGTTCGGTTTATATGTAACAGCATTTATAAAGTTTGGCATTTGCTATGCAAAACTAAAAAAAGATATTAAAAAATAACTTGCAGAGAAAAGAGAGGATATAAAATATGCTTCAAAATGAACAATTAATTATAAGACCATACAGCTCGTCAGATGCTACAGCTGTATTGAACACACTTAACAATTATCAGATTTACAAAACAACATACGGCATACCTTGCCCTTGTGACATTAAATACGCAAAAAAATGGATAAAAAATATTAAGTCAGCATCTTTAACCAACAGCTCTTACGAATACGCTATAATCAATAAGAAAACTGGTGCGTATATGGGTAATATAGGGCTTATAAATGTTGATAATGTAAGCCATAGATGTGACATAACTTATTTTGTAGATCCATTATATCAAAATAATGGTATTGCAACACAAGCTAGTGCATTGATGATTAAATATGCATTTGAAGAGCTTGGAATGGTCCGAGTAGGTGGAATGTGTATGGAAAACAACCTAGCCTCTGCACGAGTTATGGAAAAACTAAAAATGACATACGAAGGTACACTAAGAAATTACTTTTTTAAAGAAAATACTTATGTTAATGCCAGAAATTATTCTATTTTGCTAGAGGAGTATAAAAAACTTAGCAACCGATAATCTAATACTAATACCTATTTAAACACTAAACAGATTGTCTACAGAATTTACTCAACACTGCATCGTCTGTGTTCTAAGCAAATTCTGTTTGACAATCTATTCCACCATTTATACAGGTAGGATTATAATCGCTTAAATAAACTGATTTGTTAATAACCGTAAAGTTATTAACAAAGTTATCAACATTTTCAACATTGAGCAGTTGAAAACTGATAAAAACTATATTTAAACAGTTTAAGTTTGTCAAAATATAGTGGTGTAATCATAAAAATTACTATATATGGTGTTTTTTGTCTGTGAATAACTTTTCTAAAATGTTGAAAACTATTCAACTTCAGTGTTGATAACTTTTAAATATGAATTTATACTATTTCTGTTCTAAACAGTGGATAAGATTTTCTAGAAGATTTTTTATCTGACGAAAGTATTTCTGTATTTTAAATGGTGTTTATACTAAACTCTGATAAAAAGTTGACACGGATTTGCGAGCAGATTTTGTGCCAAGCGAATACTGACCCACAGGAAGGCTGTCGCCTTCCGAGGACGCAGTATGCAGTTTGGTGCAAAATTATGCCGTAAAGAAGTCTACTTTTTAATAGAGTTTAGTATTAAATACAGTTACCATATAACCAAAAGGGATATCTCACTAATGAAAGTGTGATATCCCCTTTTGTATTTGATAATTTTAATAGTGTTATTATATTATTCAGGCTGTTTTAGCTTTTTAGAAACATCGCCTGGGTCAGCACCTCTAATGCCACCACCATTTGACAAGCTATATACAGAATAAGGCAGGTCTTCTCTTTCTACCTCTTTACCGTTTTTATAGAATACTCTATACGCATTATAACCGTATGACTCGCTTGTGTACCAGTCAAGCTCGGTTTCTGTTCTTACCTCATCAAAATCAGGTGATTGATAGCCATATATTTCTACATTAAGCTGTGTACCGTCCATCCAGCATCTAAAGAACATCTGGTAATCTGTATTGTTCTTTAGCTTTAGGTCAATGTTACCCCAGTCGATAGTTGCATCAAGACCACCATATACATAGTAAGAGCACCATAGGTGTGGCTCACGCTCTACTATCTCCATATTAGCCATTATAGCAGCATTATAAAGAGTAGTAGCAGTCTGACATATACCACCACCAACACCAGTTGTCATTGCACCATTTGCAATAACACCTGCATAATAATAACCGTTAGAGGTTTGGTTACTGTCGCCTGTACATTCGTTGAATGACAATGTATCGCCTGGTTCAAGAATAGTTCCATTAATAGCCTTTAAAGCCTGAGCCATATTAAGGTTTGCATTGTAGGTATTGGTTGAGTATGTACTGAACTTACCAACTAGCTTTGTTGCCTTTTTAACATCTGCCATTTTAAGTTTTGGCTTATCAACAATACCCGAGCCTGTAAGAATAACATCTGTTTCGCCTTTATTAAAGGCATCCATTGCAGCTGTTATAAGCTCATCCTGGTCTATTACAGTACCCTCTGTACCCTCTTTAAATGTATATCTTTTTGAATTTTTAGCCTGAGATGTATCAAACTTAGAAACATGAGGCTCAACACAAGGGTCATCCACCTCTTTAGCTACTCGCTTAACAACCTTTTTTACAGATGACTGTGTAACCTTATAGTCAATACTAAAGTTTACAGTATGTGCTTCTGAATTTACAGTAGCACTTTCATCTGTAGGTAATTTAGCCATAATATCGTTATGCTTTGCAGCTATAACCTCTTGATTATATTTATAAGCCTTGTCTATGGCTGAGTTTAAATCGTATGTAAATTCAAAATCATCTTTTTTGTAGCTAAGGTCTTGGCCATTATAGTTAACTGTAAGGCTTAGCTCTGGCAAAAGATTTGTACCTCTTAATGCCAACAGAGATTTTGCTTCATCAAGTGTTTTACCACCAATATCAACACCCGATACCTGTATTCCTTTTAAGAATACAACTTCTTTTTCAGGTGGAGTTACTACACCACCTGGTACCTTTACAGTTGCAGCCACAGGAATAATTTCGGGAACATATTTATACATATAATAAAAGGTTGCACCACTTAGCAACACAGCTGTAAGAAGACCACAGAATATTTTTGCAAATACATGACTACTTTTTTTCTTTTCTGGCTTTGTGCTGTCAGCTTTAGCAACAGAACCTACAGCCTTGCTATTTTGTTTTTTAGCTTTAGTCGTATTTTCAGTAGCTGGTGTAGCCTTAGCTGTAACTACAGGAAATGTCTGTGTTTGGCTAAGCTCTGTTATATCTACCATTTCTTCTTCAGCAGTATCACTGTCTGATTGTGGTGTTGCTTGTGTAGTAGCTGTAGTTTTGGCAGTAGTATCTGTTGGAAGCTCTGTTTGCATACGAACCTCTGCAATAAGAGCATCTATATCTTGCATTACCTTTTGAGTTTCTTCGTCACTTATAGTGTTTTTAGAAGCTTCAGCAGTTTCAGTCTTAGTTTCTGTCAAAGTAAAAGCTTCTCTTCTATTTGGTAATGCAGTATTATCTGCATTTGTTTCTTCATTTAAGACAGGCGTAGTGTTTATTTTATTGTTTTCGTTTGCCATAATAGTAACTCCTTAATTATAAACACATTTATTTTATTAATTACACATCATTTAAGAACATTATAACACAACTATTATAAAAAAGCATTAATAAAAATGCTACAAATTTCTTACAAAAGTATTAATGCAACACCACATTATTAACACTATAAATATTGCCTAATTACAGTTGTAACGGAATATTTACAATTATACTTTATTATAGCTGTTCTTTTTAGTTGCAATAGGTCGAAGTTGTGTGATATAATCATTGTGGATAATATTACTTATGAAAGAAGGGTGTATTTGTGCGAATTTTAATTTTGTCAGCCTCTACAGGTGGTGGGCATATGAGAACCTCTGCCGCTATGAAAAAGTATATAGAAGCTAACAGACCAAACGATATTATAAGAGTAGTAGATACACTTGAAGAAATAGGACATTTATACAACAAAACAGTGTCAGAGGGTTACGAAGTAATAGCCAAAACCATACCTGCTTTCTATGGTGCAGTATATAATGGTACAAATAAAGACACAATGGTAACAGATATTGCTACTAAGCTTCAAAAGCTTTTTGCAAAAAAGCTTTTACCACTTATGGTAGAATTCAGACCCGATGTTATTATAGGCGTACACGCTTTTTGTGTAGAAATGGCGTCTGCTCTTAAAATAAAATATAAAATGAACATACCTATAATTTCACTTATAACAGACTTTGCACCACACATAATGTATGTACAAGAGGGTGTAGATAAGTATGTTGTTTCTAACGAAGAAACCGTTGCTGCACTCGAATGCTTTGGTGTAAAAAAAGAAGATGTACAGATAAGTGGTATTCCAATTGACCCTGTATTTTATAACAAGCACAGCAAGCAAGAGCTTATGAAAAAGATGGGACTTAACCCAAATCTGCAAACAATTTTGCTTATGGCTGGTAGCTTTGGTGTAAGAGATATATTTAAAATTTATCGTGATATAGTTGAAACAAGCACTGATTTTCAGGTAATAGTTGTAACTGGTAGAAACAAAAGACTGTTCGACGAATTTGACGCAATGCTTGATAAAACCTACGAAGAAAACGACGAAAGCTTGAACCAAGGCTTATATGACGAATATGCAGACGAAAACTTCTCGGAAGATGATACAATCACCGAAAATAGAGAATCTAACAAGGTATATGCAGGTCGTCATGGTATAAAGCCAACAAAGCTTTTATATTTTGTAGATAATATAAATGAATATATGTATGTTGCAGACCTTATTGTAACAAAGCCTGGTGGTTTAACCGTAAGTGAAGCAATTGCGTCTACATTACCAATGGCTATTTTCAAGGCATATCCTGGTCAAGAGGAAGACAACGCTGTTTATCTTGAGCGTAATAATATGGCTGTGCGTTTACCAAAGAAAAATAGTGGTAAGGTTGTACACGATTTGCTGTTAAATCCTAAAAAGCTACAAGCAATGAAGCAGGCTTGCCAAAATAATTACCGTGAAAATTCAGCTGGTAGAATTATAGAACTAGCCGAAAAGCTTGTGCAGGAATATGCAAAAAAAGACAAGTGGGCTAGTGGAAATACAACAGATATGTACGAACAATTAAAAATAAATATAGATGAAGAAAGCTTGGAGAAAAACAATGAAGAATAAATTTTTACAAAGATGTATCGCTACTGTGCTAGTTGCTAGCTCATTAACAATATGTTTATGCAGCTGTGAAAAAGCCTTGCCTGACAGAGTAGATAAGGCTAACGACCTTATGGCAACTGTACAAAAAAGCGAATCTGCCCCTGAGTATGATTTTAAAGCAGAAGCAAACTCCCCTGAAATATATGATACCTATATAAATAAAAACAGCACATTGGCTTTGGGCTTACTTAAAGCTGAGGACTATGCTACAAAAAACACAGCAGTTGCACCTATTTCAGTTACACTCACTCTTTCTGCTATAGAAAACGGTGCATCTGGTGATACTCTTAAGCAGATAAAAAAATATCTTGGTAAAACAACCTATACCACAGAGGATATTAACCAATGTGCAGCTTACCTTACACAGAGAATGGGATTTTTCAATTCCGAAACTGCCGGTGTGTTTAATGTTAATTCTATGTGGGTAACAGAATCTGCCTCACCTAAAAGAGGTTTCTTACAGAAGTATGATAACTACTACAACATTTTTGCATACAGAACAGATTTTACAGACCCTAAAACTCCTACACTTATCAGCAATCTTATCAAGGATAATTCTATGAATATTATACCTACAGATGCAGTAGCTGTTAAAAATGATTACAAGCTTTATCTTGATTCTTCTGTTTCTGTTAGTGATAATTGGCTATATGGATATAGCGAAGACGATATATCTAATGCTACATTTACAACTAACGATGGTAAGCAGGTGCAAGCAACCTACCTTACAAGTGTAGAAAGAGCATTTACTGTAGAAAACGCTACTGGCTTTATAAAGGATATGAAAAACACACCGTGTAAGCTACTTTGTGTATTGCCAGACGAGGATGTAACACTTGAAAAGTTTGTGTCTGACCTAACAACAGAAAACTTCCTTGACCTTGCAAGAAGTGCATCACCTACAAGCTTTGCAACTGTTAGTATGCCTGAGTTTTCAGTAAGCAGTGGCACTAATGTAAAAAAAGCTCTTACATCAATGGGAATAGAAAATCTATTTACAAGCAACGCACAGCTTGAAAAAGCCTTTCCACAAGGTGTATATGTAAATGACTACACTCAAAATGTAGCAATACAGGTAAGTAAAAATGGTATTTCAACAGAGCTTGTTGAAGAAAACGCTTCTAAAAGCAACCAAAAAACATCACAAAGCATTAATGTTAACAGACCTTTCCTATATGCTGTAATAGACAACGAAAGCAATGCACCTATAATTATAGGAACAGTAAATAATCCAAGTGCAACTACACAAAAGTAATGCTGTCTATTAAATGTATAGATAAAAAATTATACTCACCTTTATATTATAATAATTGCATTTAAGTTACCCAACAAATAGCTAAAACCCGTAAGCAACAGTAAATTCATTCTGTTTCTTACGGGTTTTGCTTTACATATTATAAATTTAACTACATTTTAAATGTCTTACAGAATTATTGACAATTTGTTAATAAAAAGTTAAAATATTTATAAAAGAAAGTGTCAAATATTTATATTTATCGCAAGCTGTAACAAATGGGGGTATATTATGTATAAGCGATTTTTTAAAAGAGCCTTTGGCATATTATTTGCATTGCTTGGTTTAATTGTAACTTCACCTATTATGGCTATAGTAGCTATTTTAATAAAAATAGAAAGTCCTGGCCCAGTTATTTTTAAACAGCAAAGAATAGGTAAAGACGGAAAGGTTTTTGAAATTTACAAATTCCGTTCTATGTGTCAAAATGCAGAGAAAACTGGCTCGGGTGTTTATTCTGACAAAAACGATAGCCGAGTAACAAAGGTTGGTAAGTTTATTCGTGCTACAAGCATAGACGAAATACCTCAATTTCTTAATGTTTTAAAAGGCGATATGGCTTTTATTGGTCCTCGACCACCTCTTACATATCATCCATGGCCTTACGAGCAATATACCGAACAGCAGAAAAAAATGTTCAATGTTCGTCCTGGTCTTACAGGCTGGGCACAGGTACACGGCAGAAAACAGGTTGAATGGAACAAGCGTATAGAACTAAATGTTTGGTATGTAGAAAACGTTTCTTTCTTGCTTGACATAAAAATAATCTTTTCTACTCTTTTAAAGCTAATTAAAGATGACGAAAACGAAAATGTAGGTGCAACTGTTGTACAAGCCCCTAACAACACAGAAGAAAAAGAAACTACCACAGTATAAACATAAAAAAGCTATTACACAGTAATTTTACAAATGCTGTGTAATAGCTTTTATTTTTATATTAGAAACACCTAATTAATTTATTAGTAATTCTCTGCTCTTACCTCAAAGAAGCTTTGTGGGTGCTTACATACTGGGCATTCCTCTGGTGCTTCTAAGCCAACAACTATATGTCCACAGTTGCGACACTCCCACATAGTAACGCCACTCTTTTTAAATACTTCCATAGCCTCTACATTATGAAGCAATGCTCTATATCTTTCTTCGTGTGCCTTTTCAATAGCAGCTACACCTCTAAACTGTTCAGCAAGCTCTGTAAAGCCTTCTTCCTCGGCTTCTCTTGCCATACGATCATACATATCAGTCCACTCAGCGTTTTCACCCTCAGCAGCACTTAGTAGATTCTGTGGTGTATCACCAAGCTCCCCTAGTGCCTTAAACCATAGCTTAGCATGCTCTTTTTCGTTTTCGGCAGTCTTTAAGAATAGTGCAGCAATTTGCTCGTAGCCTGCTTTTTTAGCAACAGATGCAAAATATGTGTATTTATTTCTTGCCTGAGATTCTCCTGCAAAAGCTTCCCAAAGATTTTTCTCTGTTTTTGTGCCTGCATATTTGCTTTTTGGTGGTGCAGGTGGTGTTTGCTTTACAAATGCTGTTGAAGGTTGCTTACATACAGGGCAAATAAAGTCACCTGTCATAGCTCCCTCGTGAACATAGCCACATACTGAACAAACCCATTTTTCCATAATTATATCCTCCGATATTTTAAAAATAATAAAAATCAAATAATACCAATCGATTTGTTTAAATTATACCATATATTGGTATAGTGTCAATACTTACATTAATAAAAATTATTACTATTTTTTATTCAATTTACTCTATCATCTACATATGTATCTAGTATTATTACATAAGTAGCATAAAATATTCTAAAAATTTCAAATAAAACTTAATATCGAACTTATCGACATATCTTGTTCGATTACTTAACAAATATACATTAATTTCAGCTTTTAGTATTAATATCATTTTCACTATTATTACAATAATGAAAGACTTCACGCAAAACCAAAATGCTCCTGTTTATCACAGGAGCATTTTGGCGATTTCAAGAAATTTTATGTGCAAAATATTAAGATATAAACTTATTTATAAATGCGTAGTTTAGGATATAAGCTTTTCAACAGCAGCCACTATCCTTTGCTTTGTAATTGGCTTTACCGAAAAATAGTCACAGTTCAATCTGTATGCCTGTGCACCAAAATCTTTGTCGTTCGAAAACCATAAAAGCGTTGTATCTGGACATAGCTTTCGAGTTGCAATTATTCTTTCCATTCCAAACGCACCATCTGATGACACAATAACAACATCTGGATTAATTGCTTTTAGCTTATTTAAAAGCTCATCTGAATTATCGGTTTGACTATATTCAAGCTTTTTTGCTATACTACTACATTTTAAAAATTCTGTTATTAAATCACACTCAGCTTCATTTCCAAACAGAAGCACCTTCATTACTTAATACCCTCCCAGTAGTAATATCTATGCAATTATAATATCACAAAAACATATCTAATTAGATATATACTGCGTGAAATACATTTGAAAAGCGTGAAATGCACAGTAACAAAACACCTATAAACAAAAAGAAAAAAACTTATTTTAAATAATACTTGTTGAAAAAACTTTAAAATGATATACTTAAACATATAACCAAAAAATCAAGAAAGCAGGTGTTATTTATTGGGTAATTTACTTTCATCTATCAAAATAGCAATTTGCGATGACCTTGAAACCGAGCGTACATTATTGCTTAATTATCTTACAGAATATCTTGATATTAACGATATACTTGCTAAGATTGACCAATTTTCAAGTGGTGAAAGCTTTTTAAACTCTGACTATAAAAGCTATAACCTTATTTTTATGGATATATTCATGGATGGTATCAACGGAATGGACACTGCTAAAAAGCTAATCGAAAACAATCATCAAACACAGATTATCTTTTGTAGCACATCTACAGAATATGCAGCAGAATCTTACGATGTATCTGCACTGCACTATCTTGTAAAACCATTAGAAAAAGCAAAGCTTTTTAAGGTACTAGACAGATTTTTTAGTACATATACAAAATTAAAAACAATAACTGTAAAAGTAGGCAGAACAGAAGAAGATATATACATTCAAGATATTTTATATGTAGAATCTGACAATCACAAATGCATAATACATACTACTAACGGAGATATTGTAGCCAGCATATCAATGTCTAATCTTGCAGAAATGCTGTTACCGTACGATTTTATTAAGCCTGTGCGTTATGCAATTGTTTCTTTAAGTCAAATAACAAATATACCTACAGACACAATTGTTTTATCTAACGGAGTAACATTTTCTGTAGGAAGAAAAGAACGAGCAAATGTAAAAAAGGCTTTTACCGATTACAAATGGAAAACTATGCAAAGAAAGATGAGTGATATGTAAATGGAATATTTAGATGTTGCATTTGCGTGTACACTATCTCAGATTTTCCCTATAATAATGAGATATGCTCCTTTTGCACATATTACAACTAGAAAACAAAAAAAGACACTTTTTATAATTTATTCTATTTCGTTGCTATTAAACTTTTTGGTTCATCTTATGATAGCACGTATGGGGGCACTTACCTTCAATGTTTATAAGCAAGGGCTTGTAATATTTTCTGTTTTAATGACAACTGTAAATATTTTAATTATAAAAAATCGAATGCGTGAGCATCTTTTCACCTGTGGACTAACAGCAGTATTCATTTTAGCGTGTTTCACAACTGTAAGCTATATAGAAGCATTAGTATTTGCAAAAAAATCTGACGAAACACACATTATAATAAATATTATAATGCTTATATCAATGTTTACGGCGAGCTTTCCTATAATAAAGCACCAAATAGAAAGATCTGTTAAGCCATTTTTATCAATTGAGCCAAGTAGCTACTGGGAAAACATCTGGATTGTTCCTTGTGCGATGTATATAACCTGTTATTTACCGTTCTTCTCTAACACATATACATATAGTCTGCCTTTGGTGTTAAGCAGAGTATTTATGGCTGTATCAACTTTTTTTATGTGTCGCTCTATTGCTGCCGACTACGAAAGAATTAAAAAACAGCGAGAATTATCGAACCAGCTTGATATGCAGAAAAAATATTATGAGGCTCTTTCTGAAAATGTTGAAAAAACCAGAAAATCACGACACGACCTTAAGCACCACTTATCGGCAATAATAGGCTTTGCCGATGCAGATGATAAAGCCGGATTGATAAATTACTGCAACAATCTTACTCAAATGCAGTATGGCGAGGTAGATGTTCCTTATACAGGTAATGCTGCTCTTGACGGTGTTTTGTACCATTATGCAGTTAGAGCTAAAAAGCATAACATTGATTTTAAAATACAAGGTCTATTCAAAACCGAAGGCATTGACGATGTTGATATATGTGCTATGCTTGGTAACGCTTTAGATAACGCCATAACAGCCTGCCTTACTATAAAGGATAAAAGGTTTATCAATGTAACAACTAAAACTGAAGGCAATGTACTTGCTGTTATGGTAAGTAATTCCTTTGACGGTATTGTAAAAAACGAGCACGAAAATATTATGTCACGAAAGGCGAAAAACAGAGAAGGTATAGGACTTACCTCTATTAGATCTGTGTGCGAAAAATACAATGGTACATTAAACATTGACTACGACCACACTATCTTCACCTGTATGATGCTATTAAACCTAAAAGAATGAATAAATTTAGTAAAAGGGGCTGTCTCACTAGCGAAAGTGAGGCAGCCCCTAATTTTATATGTGTTTATAATGTTTATTAGTTCTTCAAGCTCTGCATTGGTGCAGGAATTCTACCACCACGGTTTATAAACTTAGCAGGAGATTTCATATTAACATCCATTACAGGGCCTTCGCCAAGTAGTCCACCAAAGCTTAGCTCGTCACCAGGCTTTTTGCCAATAGCAGGGATTACTCTTACAGCTGTTGTCTTTGAGTTAACCATACCAATAGCTGCCTCGTCTGCAATAATAGCAGAGATAACCTCGGCTGGAGTATCACCAGGAATATTAATCATATCCAAGCCTACTGAGCATACAGCTGTCATAGCCTCTAGCTTGTTAAGTGTTAAACAGCCTGATCTTGCAGCGTCTATCATACCAGCATCTTCAGTAACAGGAATAAATGCACCAGACAAGCCACCAACATGAGATGAAGCCATTACGCCACCCTTTTTAACTGCGTCGTTAAGTAATGCAAGAGCTGCTGTTGTACCAAAGCAACCACACTGCTCTAGACCCATTTCTTCAAGGATATGAGCAACAGAGTCACCAATTGCAGGAGTTGGAGCAAGTGATAGGTCTACAATACCAAATGGCACGCCAAGTCTTCTTGATGCCTCTTGAGCAACTAGCTGACCTGTTCTTGTAATCTTAAACGCTGTCTTTTTAATTAGGTCTGCAACTGCTGAAAGGTCGCAATCGCCACATTTTGCAAGTGCTGCACGAACAACACCAGGGCCAGATACACCTACGTTTATCTCGCAGTCAGGCTCACCAGGGCCGTGCATTGCACCAGCCATAAATGGGTTATCCTCTGGTGCGTTACAAAATACAACAAGCTTAGCAGCACCAATACAATCTCTGTCGGCTGTAAGCTCGGCAGTTTGCTTTACAATTCTACCCATCATTTTTACAGCGTCCATATTAATGCCAGCTTTTGTGCTACCGATATTTACAGAAGCACAAACATGGTCTGTAATAGACAACGCCTCTGGTATACTCTCGATAAGTGCATAGTCACCGTCTGAAAAGCCCTTTTGTACAAGTGCAGAATAACCACCAATAAAGTTTACGCCAACAGTGTTTGCTGCACGCTCAAGAGTTTGAGCAAACTTAACTATTCTCTGTGTTTGACATGCAGATGCAACCATACCAATTGGTGTAACAGAAATTCTCTTGTTAATTATAGGAATACCATATTCAGACGAAATATCCTCACCTGTTTTTACAAGGTTCTGAGCATATCTACAAATTTTATCGTAAATTTTAGTACAAGCCTTATCGATGTCCTCATCAATACAGCTTAAAAGCGAAATACCCATTGTAATTGTTCTTACATCAAGGTTTTCGTTGTCAATCATATTGATTGTTTCGATAATTTCATGTGAATTTATCATAATATGTTACCTCCATTATATTCTGTGCATAGAATTGAAAATATCCTCGTGCATAATATGAATTTTCAAGCCCATTTCTTCGCCCAGCTTATCAAGCTTTGTTGACATTTCGGCAATAGTTTTCTTAGATTCGCTCATATCAACAAGCATAATCATAACAAACATTTCTTGAAGTACGCTTTGAGTAACCTCTGAAACACTTATATTTTCTTCTGCACATGCTGAAGAAACCTTTGCAAGAATTCCTACTGTATCCTTACCTAAAACTGTAATAAAAGCACGCATACAAAATCCTCCATAGAAAAAATACTTATATTAAATTATCTCTTATTTTTTGCAAACTGTCAATACATAACAGAATTTTTAAGTGTATGAGTAAATAAAAAAGAACAGGTTGCTAAAAGCAACCTGTTTGTCTTTTTAGTGATATGTTATCTTGCGTACTCAATAGCACGGCTTTCTCTTATGATATTAACCTTAATTTGACCAGGATAATCAAGATCTGCCTCTATTTTGTCGCAAATCTCACGAGCAAGAAGAACCATTCTGTCATCATCAATAACATCAGGCTTAACCATAATTCGTACTTCTCTACCAGCTTGAATAGCAAATGAGCTTTCAACGCCCTCAAATGACATTGCAACCTCTTCAAGCTTTTGAAGTCTTTTAATGTAGTTTTCAAGATTCTCTCGTCTTGCACCAGGTCTTGCTGCAGAGATAGCATCTGCTGCCTGTACAATACAAGCAACAACTGTTTTAGCCTCGATGTCACCATGGTGAGCAGCAATAGCGTGTACAACAGCTGCGTTTTCTTTATACTTCTTAGCTACATCTACACCGATTTCTATGTGTGAGCCTTCGATTTCGTGATCTAAAGCCTTACCAATGTCGTGTAATAAACCTGCACGCTTTGCAACAGCAGGGTTTAAACCAAGCTCTTGAGCAATCATACCCGACAAGAAGCAAACCTCTTTTGAGTGGTCAAGTACATTTTGTCCATAGCTTGTTCTGTAACGCAAGCGTCCAAGCAGCTTAACAAGCTCTGGGTGTATACCATTAACGCCTGTTTCTATTACAGTACGCTCACCCTCCTGTTTAATAGTTGCTTCTACCTCTTTACGAGATTTCTCAACCATTTCTTCAATCTTTGCTGGGTGTATTCTGCCGTCAGATACAAGTCGCTCTAAAGCAACTCTTGCAATTTCACGGCGAACAGGCTCAAAGCAAGATATTGTAATTGCTTCAGGTGTATCGTCAATTATAAGGTCAACACCTGTGATTGTTTCGATAGCACGGATATTTCTACCCTCACGACCGATTATACGACCCTTCATTTCATCGTTTGGCAATGGAACAACAGAAACTGTTGCTTCAGCAACATGGTCAGCAGCACAACGCTGAATAGCAAGAGAAATAATATTTCTCGCCTTTTTGTCACATTCGTCTTTTAGCTGCTGCTCGTATTCCATAATCTTTGAAGCTTTTTCGTGTGTAAGCTGTTCGTCAAGCTTTTCTAGAATAAGAGCCTTTGCCTGCTCCTTAGTAAAGCCCGAAATATTTTCAAGAACCTCAAGATGACTGTTCTTTATGCGTTCAGCTTCTACTAACTCATCTTCAACAGCCTTTTGCTTTTTAGCAAGCTTTTCTTCTTTTTTCTCAAGATTTTCAAGCTTTTTCTCGATAGCTTCTTCCTTAGACTGTATTCTACGTTCTTGACGCTGAATTTCTCGTCTTCTGTCGTTAGCCTCTTTTTCGGATTTATCTCTTAGCTGGTGAATCTCGTCTTTAGCCTCAAGAATAGCCTCTTTCTTTTTAGCTTCGGCTTCTTTGTAGGCGTTGTTTACAATTTTTTGTGCTTCAGCTTCGGCAGAGCCAATTTCTGCTTCGGCAATTTTTTTACGGTGATTAATTCCCATAAAAAATGCAACTACACCAGATATAGCACCAACTGCTACAATAAGCACAATAACTAACCATAAATCCATTGTAATGGCACCTCCTTGTTTGAATTTTGATACAATTTTAAATTTCATTAAAACAATTATATAAACTCGTGGTGCCCGTTATTAGGGATACTATATTCAATTTTTAATACGGTAACAAGACCGTAAAAATTACAGACATAAATTATGTCTTAAATATTTTAAAACTAAAATTAACTAATATTAAAGTTCAAAATTAACGCAAAAATGAAAAATATATAATAACAGGCTCATAAGAGTCTATTTAATAAAATTTGATAAAACATATATAGTTTTATTCCTATATTAGAATAACATTTTTATGGAATATTGTCAACTATAGCAATATAAAAATAAAAGTAAAATGCTATAATAGCAATAATTAATTTTATGATTTTTGTTAATACTGTATATATTAGATTTTTAACAGTTGACAAGACCTACAATAAAATTGCTCTTAACTAAAAATATGTAAGAAATTTCTGTTAAATTTTTTTATAGGTCTTGTATTTATTTTAAAAATGCTATAAAATAGAAGTGCTAATTGATATTTAATTAACTGATAAAACAGTAAGTAAAATTCCAGGAGGTAATTATCATGGCAATTAAAGTTGGTATTAACGGTTTCGGCCGTATCGGTCGTCTAGCATTCAGACAGATGTTCACAGCTGAGGGTTACGAGGTTGTAGCTATCAACGATCTAACAGATCCTAAGATGCTTGCTCATCTTCTAAAGTACGATTCAGCTCAGGGTCGTTACGAGCTAGCTGACAAGGTTACTTGCTCAGACAACTCAATCACAGTAGACGGCAAAGAGATTACAATCTACTCAGAGAAGGACGCTAAGAACATTCCTTGGGGCGAGTTAGATGTAGACGTTGTACTAGAGTGTACAGGTTTCTACTGCTCAAAGGCTGCTGCTTCTGCTCACCTAGAGGCAGGTGCTAAGAAGGTTGTTATTTCAGCTCCAGCTGGTAACGATCTAAAGACAATCGTATACAGCGTTAACGAGAAAACTCTAACAGCTGATGACAAGATCATTTCTGCTGCTTCTTGTACAACAAACTGCCTTGCTCCTATGGCTAAGGCTCTTAACGACCTAGCTCCAATCAAGAGCGGTATCATGGCTACAATCCATGCTTACACAGGTGATCAGATGGTTCTTGACGGTCCTCACAGAAAGGGTGACCTAAGAAGAGCTAGAGCTGCTGCTGCAAACATCGTTCCTAACTCAACAGGTGCTGCTAAGGCTATCGGTCTAGTTATTCCAGAGCTAAACGGTAAGCTAATTGGTGCAGCCCAGAGAGTTCCAGTTCCAACAGGTTCACCAACAATCCTAACAGCTGTTGTTGAGGGTACAGTAACAGTTGAGCAGATTAACGCTGCTATGAAGGCTGCTGCTTCTGAGAGCTTCGGCTACAACGAGGACGAGATCGTATCTTCAGATATCATCGGTATCCGTTACGGTTCTCTATTCGATTCAACTCAGACAATGGTTACAAACATGGACAACGGCACATCTCAGGTACAGGTTGTTTCTTGGTACGATAACGAGAACAGCTACACAAGCCAGATGGTTAGAACAATTAAGTACTTCGCTGAGCTTTAATTTTTAAAATTTAACTTAGTTAATAGTTACTTTATGCCACAAG
This sequence comes from Acutalibacteraceae bacterium, assembly GCA_045531635.1. Taxonomy (GTDB): domain Bacteria; phylum Bacillota; class Clostridia; order Oscillospirales; family Acutalibacteraceae; genus CAG-964. Next base: position 47,645 of record JAZSEI010000049.1, on the reverse strand, counting down.
CAACGGTAAACACTGTTGCTTGTGGTTTTTTATTTAACTAAACATTTTAACGCTAATATCTATTATTTTTCAACCAGCATAAACACAAGCTGTTTCTTATCAAAGCGAAAAACCAAAAGCAATACAAATTATTCATTAATCTCTATTTTAGAGATTATAATAAAACTTCTAATTACCGCTTTAAGTTATAAATAAAAAGACTCGAAATTCTAGAAATTAGAATTCCGAGTCTTTTATTTTTAGTATAAATTTTTCATAACATTAAACTATTGTTATATAGATTTAAAACAAAGTTTAGGTATTAGTTTTATAAATTATTTAAAGTAAGCTACGCCACTTTCGAAGATTTTCTGGTCTTTCTCGAATGGTACATTTGCATATAGGTTGTTACCCTTACGCTCTGAGTGACCCATCTTACCAAATACTCTACCGTCTGGGCTTGTAATACCCTCGATAGCACAAACAGAACCGTTAAGGTTGAATGCAATATCGTCTGATGGCTTACCATTTAGATCTACATACTGTGTAGCAACCTGACCATTAGCGATTAACTGCTGTAGTACAGCGTCATTAGCCACAAATCTACCCTCACCGTGTGAAACTGGTACTGCAAATACATCACCAGCGTTAACCTGTGACAACCAAGGAGATTTTACAGATGTTACACGAGTATAAGCCATGTGAGAGATATGTCTGCCGATTGTGTTGAATGTAAGTGTAGGTGAATCCTCTGTGATTTCTGTAATCTTACCATAAGGAACTAAACCCAGCTTAATAAGAGCCTGGAAGCCGTTACAAATACCAAGCATTAAGCCGTCACGCTTCTCTAGTAGATCTGTAACAGCCTGAGCGATTACAGGGTTACGGAATGTTGTAGCAATAAACTTACCAGAACCGTCTGGCTCGTCACCACCACTAAAGCCACCTGGTAGCATAATCATCTGTGATTCCTTAATCATCTTCTCCATCTGAGCAATTGTTTCTTCAATGTCATTTGGAGTAAGGTTCTTAACAATTAGTAGCTGTGGGTCTGCACCAGCCTTTTCGAATGCTCTTGCTGTATCAACCTCACAGTTAGTACCAGGGAATACAGGTATAAATACCTTTGGCTTAGCAACCTTAATCATTGGTGATAGCTTGCTATGCTCTGTTGTTAGAGGAATATCATAAGCTACCTTTGGACAATCTGCCTTTGTAGCAAATACATTCTCAAGCTTACCTGTCCAAGCCTGTACAAGCTCGTCAATTGTTAGCTTACCACATTTAATATCAATTACAGCCTCGTCTGTAGTTGTACCAAGTGTATATGCAATTACATTGCTGTCAAGCTCTGCTCCGTCTGCAAGCTCTACAACCAATGAACCACTTAGTGGAGCAAATAGCTCTTCTTCTGTTAGCTCGTGGTCAAATGTAAAGCCAAGCTTGTTACCAAAGCACATTCTTGCAACTGTAGCAGCAGCACCACCCTCACGAGTAACACTTGCTGAAAGCACCTTGCCGTCTGACATTAGTGCATATACTGCATTGTACATCTTCTTTAGGTCGTCCCAGATTGGCATCTGAGTTTCTTTATTAACAGGTACAGGAATATAAACTACCTTTGAGCCTGCCTTCTTAAATTCAGCTGAAATTGTCTTAGAAGCCTTTGTCATTGCTACTGCAAAGCTTACAAGTGTTGGTGGTACATCTAGCTCTTCAAATGAACCTGACATACTGTCTTTACCACCGATTGATGGGATACCTAGGTTAATCTGAGCTGTCATAGCACCTAAAAGTGCAGCAGCTGGTTTACCCCAACGCTCAGCCTTATTGTATAGTCTTTCGAAATATTCTTGGAATGTTAGTCTTGCTGTAAGTGGGTCTGCACCGATTGCAAGTAGCTTAGATAGTGACTCAACTACAGCAAAAGCAGAACCGTGGAATGGTGACCAACGAGATACACCAGGAATAAAGCCAAAGCTCATTGCTGTTGCGTCGTCAGTTTCGCCCTTTTCTAGTGGAATTTTAGCAGCCATAGCATCCTGTGGTGTAAGCTGATACTTACCACCGAATGGCATAATAACAGTAGCAGCACCGATACTTGCGTCAAATCTCTCGCCTAAGCCGATTTGTGAGCAAACCTCTAGTCTTGATAGGTTAGCCTTGAACGCATCTACCTTGCTCATACCTGCAAGTGCCTTTGGAGCCTGTGTGCGATAGTTTTCGTCAGCATTAGGAGCTGTGATATAAGCCTGAGAAACCTGTGTAACACCATTAGTATTTAGGAATGCTCTGCTTAGGCTTACAATTGTGTCACCTCTCCATGTCATTGTAAGTCTTGGGTTTTCTGTAACTACTGCTACAGCTGTAGCCTCAAGATTTTCTGTATGAGCGTACTCAATAAATTTATCTACATCTTTAGCCTCTAGTACAACAGCCATTCTTTCCTGAGATTCAGAAATTGCAAGCTCTGTACCGTCAAGACCCTCATATTTCTTTGTTACTTTATCCAGGTCAACAGATAAGCCGTCTGCAAGCTCACCAATAGCTACGCAAACACCACCTGCACCAAAGTCGTTACAACGCTTGATTAGTGTAGAAACAGCACTGTTTCTGAACAAACGCTGGATTTTTCTCTCTGTAGGTGGATTACCCTTTTGAACCTCTGCACCACAGGTTTCGATAGATGACTCTGTATGTGCTTTAGAAGAACCTGTTGCACCACCACAGCCGTCACGACCTGTTTTACCACCAAGTAGAACAATTACATCACCAGCAGCAGGTACGCCACGAACTACATTCGACTTTGGAGAAGCACCGATTACAGCACCAATTTCCATTCTCTTTGCAACATAGCCTGGGTCATAAAGCTCTACAACCTGACCAGTTGCAAGACCAATCTGGTTACCGTATGAGCTATAGCCAGCTGCAGCACCTGTTGTAATCTTACGGCTTGGTAGCTTACCCTGCATTGTATCCTTAAATGCAACTGTTGGGTCACCACTACCAGTAACTCTCATAGCCTGATATACATAAGAACGACCTGATAGTGGGTCACGAATAGCACCACCAAGACAAGTAGCAGCACCACCAAATGGCTCGATTTCTGTTGGGTGGTTATGTGTTTCGTTCTTAAACTGAACAAGCCACTGCTCTGTAACGCCATCTATAGTTACAGGTACCTCAATTGAGCAAGCGTTGATTTCATCACTTACATCAAGGTCAGGAATCATACCTCTTTTTCTTAGTAGCTTCATACCAGCAAGAGCCATATCCATTAGTGATACATCTCTGTCGCTATCTTTGCCATAAACCTCTTCTCTTGCGTCATAATACTCTTGTAAAGCTGACTCAATAACAGAAGTCAATGCACTTTTCTCTATTTCAATCTTTTCCAATCTTGTTAGGAATGTTGTATGTCTACAGTGGTCTGACCAATATGTATCAATTACTCTTAGCTCAGTAACTGTAGGGTTACACTTTTCTTCATCTCTAAAGTAATCACGGCAGAACTTTAGGTCGCTTAATGTCATAGCAAAGCCCATTGAGCTATAGTATTCAGCCATTTCATCATCATTAAATGTGATAAAGCCCTCTACATCTGCTACCTTATCAGGAGCAACTACAGGAATATCAAGGGTTTCTGGCTTTTCCATAGAAGCAAGGCGTGACTCTACAGGGTTAATCATATAATTCTGAATCTTTACTAATTCTTCATCTGTAATATTACCCTTTACAGCAACAACCTTAGCACTTAAAACTGTAGGACGCTCGCCCTGTGTAAGTAGCTGAGCACACTGTGCAGCACTGTCTGCACGCTGGTCGTACTGACCTGGAAGATACTCCATAGCAAAAACCTTCCAGCCGTCCTCTACAGGAAGTGTTTCGTCATAAACATTATCCTGATTAGGCTCTGAAAATACTATTGTCTTAGCCTTCTCAAGTTCTTCACTTGATAAACCAGAAACATCATAACGGTTTACAAGTCTTAATGCTTCAAGTGATGTTAAACCAAGATTATTCTTTAAATCCCATAATGTTTGAGAAGCTTCAACATCAAAGCCACTTTTCTTTTCCACAAATATTCTTACTACCTGTGACATTAAAAAATCATTCCTTTCGATAAAGAAAATTATTTCAATTCGTTGTTATTTACATAGATTTTTACCACATAAATACTTAGTTTAATTTTAGCATAAAATGTCGATTTTTACAATGGTTTTTAGAACTATAAAAGGTATAATATAGTAACACTCGGTGTTTTTTTGCATTATTTTTTATAAAAATTCATTTTCATCTTGACTTTTATTTGCACTTAGTGATATAATATTAATGTTATAAATTAACAATATAATTAAACAGTTGGTATTGATGACGCTGAGGGTCCACCTGTTCCCATCCCGAACACAGAAGTTAAGCTCAGTAGTGCCGAAAATACTTGGCTGGCAACGGCCTGGAAAAATAGGAAGATGCCAACACAGCAAAAGCGATTGTCACTTTGACAATCGCTTTTTCCTATTCTATTAGCTATTAATCAAACAAAAGGCTGTAATTAATCCTAGATGGATATATTACAGCCCTTTTGTTAATTATTTAAATAAAAGCAAATATGTATAGATTTTACTTTTTAGATAATATCTTCTTTTCCTCATCAGATAGCTTTGCTGCTACAGAAGACTTATTATTCACTACTTTAATAGCAACACTTACTACAATAGCTACTACAACCAATGCTCCTACAATTATCCAAACTACTGTTGATTTGCTCATAGGCTTTTTTGCTTCTGTAGTCATTGACGCTTGTATTTCTTTCTTATCCTTTTCGATGATATCATCACCATTGCCAAGTGTTGTTATTTCGCCTTCAAATTCGCCTGCTGCTACGCTTTCATTAAAAGTATAGCTATCCTCAGAAACATTTTCAAGATCAATATCTATAAGCTCTATCATTTCAAACTTTAAATCAGTATCTACTGCATCGTCCTTAATCTTAAAAGACATTGAAACCAAAAGCTTTTCTTCTGTGAAATCAATACCCTGACCTACATCAGTACCTATAAACTTAACTACACCTAATGTATCAGGGTTTACAATTGCAAGAGAACCCAAATTAGGAATATTTACGCTCTCTTTATCAAGTTCTAAAGAAGCTTGGTCATAAGTAACACCTGCATTAATGCCAGAGCACTTTTTGTCACATTTAAACATTACACTATAGGTTACTGTGTCACCTTTATTAAAAGTTTCACCATTGATTTTAACTGTATCTGCTGCATAAGTGCAAACAGAAAACACACTAGCCATAACAACAGTCATAATAAATACTGCTGTTATTTTTTTAGTTAATGAAAATATTCTTTTCATTTTCACATCCCCTTTTTCTAATCACAGAATAAATGCGTCACGTGAGTGTTGAATTTATAAAAATGTCAATCCACTCTTATGAAATAAACTATTCTGTAAACTCTTCTCTAAAAATAATATATGTACCACTGTTGCATAAAACGCTATCTACACAACAGTGGCACTTTTCTGTTTAAATCATAGTAAGTCAGCTAATACAAGCTATACGCTGTTTACCTTTACAGATTAAATAAGTACGAATCATAGTTTATCTAATAATTACAGTTGTAGCTGGTGGCACTGTAAGTGTTGTACCATTCAAGGTAGCTTTTACTGGTGCTGAACCACCTGTTTTATCTTGAGCTGTAACCTGTCCACAAATACCACTGTAGTTAAGCAAATCCTTAGAAATATCTACTGTAGCTGTTTCTGTTTGACTACCATTGAAGAACACAATAACGCCACTATCGTTATACTCTGTAACAAAACCAGCAGCATAATTATTTTCTGTTTCAATTACATTTGTGATTTTTCCTCTTGCAATTTCAGGATTTTGAAGCTTTAGCTTTATAATCTCTTGATATGTCTTAAATAGAGAGTTTTCGTCCTTTACAGCCTCTTCAACTGTTGTTGTAACTGCATTTTCAGCAACATCAAATGAGATACTTGGTAAATGGATTTTCTCCCACTCTGTACCGTCCCATGGCATCGGCAATCTGTAAGAGCCGTCGTTATCTGTGCTACCTAGCAATGCAACCTCTTCACCATAATAAGTGAATGAGTTACCAGGTGCAAACATATAACACATAGCAGCAAGCTTTTGTGTTTTTAAATCTCTACCAAGACCAGCACCACTTCTTGCCATATCGTGGTTAGACAAGAATGAGGCATTTATAACATTTGGATTTGCTTCTACAATCTGATTACCCCAGCTTTGTAAAGATGTGCAAAGCTTTTTAACATTTCCTGAACGTGCTGCATTCGCAAAATGTCCATCTGCCTGACTCATAGGAAAGTTAAACTGGCTGTCAATTTTTGTTGAATACCATTCGATAATCTGGCTTGAACCCCACCAGTTTTCACCTATAATATAGCAATCCTCTTTAAGCTCCTTTGCTGTCTGCATAAACCATGTTAAAAACTCAAGACCATCATCGCCACCTGTATCGTAATACTTAATTGCGTCAAGTCTAAATCCAGCAACACCCATATCAAACCAGAATTGCATTATATTTTTTATTTCTTCTCTTACCTTTTCGTTTGAAAGATTAAGCTCTGGCATAGAGCTATCAAAGTTAGCCTCGTAGGCATAATCTGTTCCTGATACATTGTAATATGTTGACTCAGGGTCTCTATCATCATTCTTTACAAAGTGATAATATTTTGCATAACCATCAAGGTTGCCCTCTTGTACCTCTTTATAAGCTTGTTCAAACCAAGGGTGTAGGTCTGATGAATGATTTATAACAAGGTCTGTTATTACGCTTATACCACGCTTGTTACATTCGTCGATAAGCTTTTTAAAATCATCATTTGTACCAAAATCTTCATCTACAAGGCAATAATCCTCAACCGAATATTTGTGATATGACACTGATTTGCAAATAGGTGTAAGCCATATACCGTCTATTCCTAAATCATCGCCACCCTCAGGATTACCGTCATTAAGATAATCAAGCTTACTTATAATACCAGGTATATCGCCAACCTCGTCACCATCAGAGTCACAAAAGCTATGAACAAATATCTGATAGTAATTTCTGTAGTTGTCAGTTGATTGCACTGCCTTTAATGGCTGTATCTCTCCTGTCGAAGTATTCGTCTGACTATCTGTAGCAGGCTCTTTTGTGCACGCAGTCATTAGCGATGCACAAAGACAGCCAACAAGTGTTACTGATAAAACCTTTTTTAACATATTTATCCTCCTTTTTATTGTTTTTACTTTTTCATACTATTTGATGTATAATCTATTTTTCACAGTATAAACTATTTATTAGTCATCTGTATGCTGTGTAATACTGAACACCATTTAAAATCTTTCTATGTTTTTAATGGCGTTTAGTATTACAGCCTTAATTCACCCTAAACAGTTTACAGGTGCTTTATATACAAATAGAGGTGAAGACACTTCGTCTTCACCTCTTCGTTTGTAAATTTTATTTCAGCAATGCTTATTAAAAGGATTAACCCTTTACAGCACCACCTGTAATACCCTCTACATAGAAATTCTGCATCTTGATGAACAGAAGTGTAATTGGAACAGCAACGATTACTGAACCTGCACAGAAGTTGTAGAAATATTTATCTACCTTTTCTTTATCTGTCCAGTTCCAAAGTAGTAGTGCAACTGTATGTTGGTCAACAGCATCACGAAGCAACATTTTTGCCATAATAAAGTCTGTCCATGGACCGATAAAAGATGTAAGAATTGTATAAACTACGATTGGCTTTGACATTGGTAGAATAATCTGCCAGAAAATCTGGTTTTTATTCGCACCGTCAATTGTAGCAGCCTCGTCAAGTGCCTTTGGAACTGTATCGAAGAAGCCCTTTGAAATAAAGTAACCAAGTGAAGCACCTGCTGAGTATACGATAATCAAACCAACAATGCTCTGTGACAAACCAATTACCTTTAGAATGTAGTAAATAGCTATCATTGTCATAAAGCCAGGGAACATACCAAGAATCATTGCAACATTCATAAATGCTTTTCTTGCCTTAAATCTTAGACGGCTAAATGTATATGATACCATTAGCACGCTTAAAGTAGAGATAACACAAGAACAACAAGCAATTATAAATGTGTTCAAAAACGCTCTTGGGTAGTTATAACCTGATGTTTCTATAAATTCCTTTGAAAATAGCTCTGTATAGTTACTTAATGTCCAAGATTCTGGAATAACTGAATCAATATAAGCTGTTGACTCACCTGAGAAAGATGTCATAACAATCCAAGCCAAAGGAAGAAGCCAAATAATTGAAAGTATTGTAAGGATTGTATATACTATGGCATTACCCACTGCTCTTTTAGTTTTATAACTTTTTATCATGAGAACGCCCCCTCATCCTTAACTGATTTTGTATTGTTAAATGTAATCAATGACAATGAACCACAGATAATAAATACCAAGATACCAATAGAAGCAGCTAGGTTGTTATCTGCCTTATCCATTGTTAGCTTATATAGCCATGTAACAAGCAAGTCCGTTTCACCGGCGTTGTACATCTCTAGGTTAGAAGGACCACCACCACTTAGTAGGAAGATAACGTTAAAGTTGTTAATGTTACCAACAAATGTTGAAATCAACTGTGGTGTTGTTACGAATACTAGGTATGGTAGTGTAATCTTCATAAACTGTACAAATGGTGTTGCACCATCTATACGAGCTGATTCATATAGGTCTTCAGGAATATTCATAAGAATACCTGTTGTACTCAAAATTGTATATGGGATACCGATCCAAATGTTTACTAAGATAATTACAACCTTAGCCATTGTAGGATCTCCACCCAAGAAGTCAATGTTTTGCTGTATTAAATTCGCTTTCAACAAGAAAACATTAATAACACCTTCTTTTGAAAGCATCTGTTGCATAAGTAAAAGTGTTACGAACTGTGGTACAGCAACTGCCATAACAAAACAAGTTCTGAACACACTCTTAAACTTTAGACCCTTTTTATTGATAAGTAGGGCAACAATTACACCAAGAATATAACAAGAGAATGTTGCTACTACAGCCCAGATAAGAGTCCAGCTAAGAATCTTACCAAAGGTCATTGAATATCTTGGATTGTTTACAAAGATATCTGCAAAGTTACCAAAGCCTACCCATGTAAATAACTGGTTAGGAGGCTGATGTGCGTTATCAAAGTTTGTAAACGCAATAAGAATCATAAAGATAAGTGGTAGAATTGTAAAACAGCCTACCAAAATTGTTGGAAGAGTAAGTAGTGTTACATGGAATTTCTCATCTAGTAACAATTTTACATCTTGAGCAAAAGAGTTTGGAGTTTCGCCAGCCTTAACTGTTTTCTCGTTGCTGATTGCTACCTTAATATTTAGTATGTATAGTGCAACAAATATAACTATAAGAACAAGTGTTAATGTACCAAATAGCAATATTTTCATGGAGTTTTGACCAAACACTGTTACAGGCATACCGTCTGGACCCATTGTTGTATGTTCTTGCTGTGTACCTAGTGTACCAAAATCAGACAAGTAAACTCCACCAAAACCAAACATATAGGCAAAAAAGCCAATCTCCATAGCTAGAAAAGCTATTCCCTTTACAATTTGCTTATTTAATAAACAACCAGCACCCATAACCACGTATGATAGCTTTGTTGGCAATGTACCAACTTTAAAGTTGTTTACATAATCCTTTAAAAAATCACCAATTCCTGTAAAGAAAGCAACTATAAAATTACCTACTGCCTTAAAGAATCCGGCAATAGCACCTGGAATAGATGAAAAGAATTTTTTTAGATTATAAGCAAACTTTTGTGCAGGGTTGAGTTGAATATAATCAATATAGTTCATTATGTTTCTCCCCTTAAAAAGCCTTTAATAATAACTTATTTTTGACTACTCAAGCAGCCTATACAATTATAGACTGCTTGAGCAAACTTAACTATTTAATAACAAAAACTATAATATTAGTTTCTATTACTGAGCTGTGATGTTCTCGTACATATTGTCGTAAGCCTTACCTAGACCAGCCTCTGAACGGTCTTCCTTCTTATCAACAACATACTTACCGAATGCACCTGTTGGATCCCAGAATGAACCAGCTAGACCGATCTGTGGTACTGAATGCTGCTCCTGAGCATAAACAGCGCTTAGACATGGGTCGTTCTTAACTAAGTCACTCTCAATTAGAGATGTGATTGATGGACCCCAACCTAGCTTCTCGATTCTCTCTGACTGACACTTCTCACCTGATAGGTAATAAGCAAGAGCCTGAGATGTGTATGGATACTTTGTATTCTTGTTAACACCGATTAGCTTGTAACCGAACATTGAAACCATATCTGTGTCTGTGCCATCTACTTTAATTGTAGGTAGCTTAGCACAAGCAAAGTTATCACCTAGAGCAGCCTCGATAGCCTTTCTCTTCCATGTACCAGATACACCAGCTACAGCCTTCTCGTTCTTTAGAGCAGATACTAGAACCTTGTCTGTATCGTCGTTAGCAAAGTGTGTATCTTCAGCAAGTAGATCTGAGAATGCTTTAGCAACCTTAACTACTGAATCCTTATCATAGTTTAGAACCTGATTCTGGTCAGGACCAAGCTCGTATGTGCCACCTGCTGTTAGAGGAATTACGCAACCATAGAAGCCGTTACCAAGGTTCATATAGAACTTCTTGTCCTTAGCATTACAAACTTCCATAATGCTCTCTAGTGACTTAATCTCTTCCTCGTTGATTAGAGCCTTGTTATAGTAAACGAAGTAACCGTTGTCACCTGTCTCTGGGAAAGCAACAAGCTGTCCGTCTGACTTAGCAACGTTTAGAGCACCCTCCATGTTGCTCTCTTCAATAGCCATAGCATACTGAGCTCTTACTGGAGCTACATAACCACCTGGATATAGCTTTGAAGCATGGTCAGATACAAAGCCGAATACGTCAGCAGCTGCATCTGGGTCTGTCATCAAGTTAGCAGCTGAGTCAGACTCACCCTGCTGTACAACCTCGATTGAAATCTGTCTACCCTGATCCTTAAAGTTCTGAGCAAAAGCGTCACACTGCTCCTGGAATACGCTTAGAGCGTCTGCTGGAGCCCAAACCTTTAGCTTAACTTCCTCGCTTGTACCCTCGTCGCCTAATGCAAGCTGAGCGTCAGCTAGCATCTCGTCAACTGTAATTGCTTTAATTTCTGTCTGTGTGCCACCACTTGAAGCGTTACCACCCTGTGATGAGCCACCGTCTGTGTTACCACCACAACCAGCAAATGATGTTACGATCATTGCTGCTGCAAGCATAATGCCAGCAACTTTTTTTGTTTTAACCATTGTAAATTCCTTCTTTCTTTAAATTTTGAAAAAATTAATACCTTTTTAACTCTCTGGCAGCTGTAAAACTGCTTTTTGCGTAATTAGACAGTCCGCACAATTGCCATAACTACTGTAGTTATAATATCATACATACCCTCTAAATGCAACTAATTTTAGTTAATTTAGTTACATCAATATATTGCACATTATATTTTTATTTAAATCGCACAATTAAAAATTCACTTTTTGACTTTATAGCTAAACTCCGTCTTTTGGTTTGTGCAAATTCACCTATAAGCTATTGTGCAAATTGCCAAATCACTTTTAAAATTTTGTTTATATTGTTACTCTATTAGTATTAACATTTGCAAAATATAGCCTTATATTCACCACTTTGCATATATTTATCATTAAAATACACAAATGGTAGTTTTTATTAAAAACATACCACAATATATAGTATATCTGCTAATATTTATTGCATTTTTAAACACATATTTTTTTCAAACACACTAACCTCTAATCAACATAAATTAATCATATTCACATTGACAGATTGCGTATAATATTGTAAATTTACTATATAACCTATTTTTAAATACACAAGGAGTTTTATTATGAAGCTTTCAAAACTGCTTAGTAGCCTTGATTACCAATGCGTACAAGGCTGTACTGATATAGATATAGAATCTGTTGTATATGATTCAAGAAAAGTAACAAACAATTCTGTTTTTATTTGTGTTAAGGGTGCAATCTCTGACGGTCATAAATTTGCACAGAAAGCCTGCGAAATGGGTGCCACTGCACTTGTTGTAGAGGACGATGTTGACGTTCCTGAAAATGTTACCATTATAAAGGTTGAAAACAGCAGATACGCCCTTGCTTGTATTTCTGCCGAGTATTTCAACCACCCTGCCGAAAAGCTAAAGGTTATCGGCATTACAGGCACAAAGGGTAAAACCACCACAACCTACCTTGTTAAATCAATTTTAGAAAATGCTGGCCACAAATGTGGCTTAGTGGGTACAATAGAAACAATCATAGGTGATAAGGTTATCAAAGCCAACAACACCACACCAGAATCATATATTTTGCAAGACTATTTCAACCAAATGGTAGAAGCTGGCTGTGACTGCGTTGTAATGGAGGTTTCTTCACAAGGTCTTATGCTACACCGTACAGCAGGCTTTGTTTTTGATGTAGGTATTTTCACCAACATAGAGCCTGACCATATAGGTCCTAACGAGCATAAGGATTTTGAGGATTATCTTCGTTGCAAGAGCTTACTATTTAAGCAATGTAAATACGGCATAATAAACGCCGATGCCGACTATGCTGACTATATTATAAATAATGCCACCTGCAAAACAATGACATACGGCTTTGCCGAAAACGCAAACCTAAAAGCCAATAATGTAAATTTAATTAACAAGCCTGGTCATCTGGGAGTTTCGTATAACATTACAGGTGATATTTCTATGGATGTTGAAATAGATTTACCAGGTAAATTCAGCGTGTACAATTCACTTACAGCTATTGCAATCTGCAAGCATTTTGGTATAGACAACAGCGTTATCAACAACGCTCTAAAAGATGTAAGAGTAAAGGGCAGAATCGAGCTTGTAAAGGTATCTGACGATTTTACACTTATGATAGACTACGCACATAACGCAATGGCACTTGAAAGCCTGCTTACAACATTGCGTGCGTATAACCCACAACGACTTGTATGCTTATTTGGCTGTGGTGGCGACAGAGCTAAAGACAGACGCTTTAGCATGGGCGAGGTTTCTGGCAATTTAGCAGATTTGACCATTATCACATCTGACAATCCACGCACAGAAAACCCACAATCAATTATAGATGATATTATTACAGGAATTAAAAAGACAAACGGAGATTATGTTGAAATCATCGACAGACGCAAGGCGATTGAGTGGGCTATAAACAACGCACAATCAGGCGATATAATAGTGCTTGCTGGCAAAGGCCACGAGGACTACCAAGAAATTAACGGTGTGAAAAATCACCTTGACGAGCGTGAGGTTATAGCTGAGGTTTTAGCAGGAATAAAGCAATAAGCAATATAAAACTTAATATAATAAATTAATCAAAAACGAGCATAATTTGAGTTTGATTGCAAGATCACAATACTCAAATTATGCTCGTTTTTATATCAGCTTATATTAATATTCAAAATTATGTTTCAGTTTGATTACAAATACACTCTCTAAAGCTGTTTGCAATTAAACTACATTGCTCTGAATCCCAACCCATATCACCACAATGAACCTTGTACACTGCATTATCACTACAACGCATATTAAACAAATAAAACTCACCACATCCGTCCATTGCAAATGGTAGTGCAAAAGGCATAAATTCAGAGAAATTATACAGTTCGTAATATTCCACAACCTCTAAAAGAGAAAACATCTGATATTCTGCTTCTCCTTTCAGAAAATCTCCACCATTACTTTCTTTTAAAAGCTCCACATACTCATCAGGTAGCTTATATACCGGAAATAAATTGTTTTTCATCCACAACTCTATTTCTTCTATTTGGCTTTGTTTTACCATAGGTTCTTTCTTATATATTTCTGTAAAATATTCCAGCATATTTACCCTTACAACTTTCTTTGTAATAACTCTTATATTTCACTCATAAATCTTGCCCATATAAAACAGCCTTGCTACCAGCTGTAATTTTTCTTTATTCCATTTTATAGGTTCAAAAGACAATTCATTATTATCCTCAATAAATCCTGCTATCGCTTCTATAAACTCTTCAACTGTTGTGTTTTCCCACTCAGCTGTATTTTCTTTAGCATCCTTTGACAAGCAACTAAGAAAATTAAGCAAATCACCTTTATTTTCCATACCTTCGTAAAGCTTAATCAATTCCATACCAAGTACCACCTTACTGAACACTATCAAGTATACGCTTTAATTCATAAAACTCCTCATCTGGAAATTCCATCCAGTTTTCTTCGTATTCAACTTTTTGTTCATCCAACAGATATTCCTCAAAGCTACGCAACACTGCTCTACAAAAAGCAACCAACGAGAAATCACTCTCAAAAAACATCTCCTCTATTTCTGGCACACTATTCTTCAGTTGCTCTATGGTCAGGCTACCCTGTAATGGTATATATCGTGTTAAACCCTCATCGTACTCTGAAAACATCACAGATAATTCATAGGTTTGATTTTTTTGTATAGATACAATATACACACCAGGCTCCTCATCAAATGTTACATACAAAGAATCAGCCTTATTCTCTAAAGCATCTATAAGCATACGCAAAAAATATTTTGGAGCGTCATTACCATAAGCGTATGACGCTGATATTTTTGCATTCTTTCCTTCTGTAATAAACGCAACATCAAACCAACCAACACAAATATCAGTTATTTCAAAATTTATATAAGTCATTTTCACCTCATCCTAATTTTCAAAATTTACAACAGTAACACAGTTTTTTCAAGCATTTGTACACAGCTGTATCAAAACCCTCTATTTTTTAAATCTGCAACCAACTGCACATAAAACTCTCTGACATCAAAATCTGGAATATTCTCTCGGTTAAGGTCTATCATATCTCCGTGAGATATACCTCTTTTACCACTAGGTTTCAAAAATTTATAATCGCTACCCCATTTAAATGACGGCTCTGCTACCAAACCGTCATTGGCACCACTATACTTTTTCACAAGAGGATATGACACATTAAGAGGGAATTTTCCACTGGTTGCCCTATTAAGCATTGAGCCTACACTCTGATAATAAACCTCTGGCGAATCAACAACGCTTTTATTAAACTCTTGGCAAGCATTTTCGGTAAGGTCATTTACAGCAGCCATAAAATCAGGATGAGTATCACCAAGAGCAATTGCAGACGAATTATAGGTATTTGCAATCTTGTTTATCATCTTTTGGGGTGCTAAATTCAATAAATTATCAACAAATAAACACCCTCTGTGTGGTGTATTTACAGTTGTAAGCGTTGCAACATACTTTGACGCACCCAAAACGCTTATAGCATATCTGGAATCTAACCCACCCTTTGAATGTGCAATTATATTCACCTTTTCACAGCCTGTTTTTTCTGTAATA
This sequence comes from Acutalibacteraceae bacterium, assembly GCA_045531635.1. Classification (GTDB taxonomy): domain Bacteria; phylum Bacillota; class Clostridia; order Oscillospirales; family Acutalibacteraceae; genus CAG-964. Next base: position 32,211 of record JAZSEI010000049.1, on the reverse strand, counting down.
TATTTTATTCTATCATATATCTGCTCGGCACTATCAATAATAGACGACGCTGACTCGTGTTGACCATAATAAATTTTAGCACCATTTTTAATAAGCTCTCCAGGCACTCTACCCCAATAGTTAAGCATTTTTGAATCACGAAAGAAAACACCATGCACTAACAATATAGGGTATTTTGTACTACATATTGCATCGTCCTTACGCATTTTGTTCAGTTTTATTTTATCTGCTTCCAGCTTAACCTCAGCCTTCACAGTATGTAGAATTTTAAAAAGCATAACTAAATTAGCTATAGGTATCATTCCTAAAGCAATACCCCATGCTCTTTTATTAATACCCAACTGAACAGATGTACAATATACTCGTATAATACCATTCCAAAAAACAAACGCTTCTACAGCTATAGCTATAAGCGAGCTTAATCCCCACAAATGCCATTGATCAGGTATATAAGCAAACGCCACTACTATGTGGTGAATCAAGCATATTGCAGTAGACCATAAAAAAATAATCAGAAGCTCACAGCCATCATAGGCTATTTTTAGTCTTATGCTTGGTATTTTCCACGACGCAAACGACGGAATAACATTTATGATCAACGCTAAAATTATAAGTCCAACCAAAATTGCTATATCTATACCTGTTGATATATATAAAAAACTATTAGCAAGTGCAGAAACTATAATTATATTTATCAACCTTATTATATATTTCATATACAATCACCCTTACAAAATTATATAAACACCCCTGCCATAATACAAGCAGAGGCATTAAAATTTAATCTTTTTAATTTATCAATATTTTAAATCTATGTGTACACTTAAGCTACGCACAAGGGAAGGTAAAGCCATAGCCCTCTAGTAAAGCTCTTAACTTTTGCTTTTCTTCATCTGCAAGGCTAAAATACTTATCCTTTTCTTTAAAATAAACCACACCACAATTATCGTTTGCTATACAAAAATGGTTATCTCCGATAATAACCCCAATATTATCATTAAAGGGGCACAAAGCCGACTCCTTACCCTCACCAGACGAACACGCTGGTGCATCCTTAGTTAAGCTTTTGCCCTCAAAAATTGTTGCAATTTCTTTAAAATCCTCGTCAGCAAAGCCTGTTTCTATATCCTTGTCACCATAAGCAAATCTGGCAACTGCCTTATCGTTTGTATCTATTTTAACTGTAGAGCCACATGCACAAAAGCATAAAGCCAAACTAAAAATAACCATCGTTAAAATAATCTTTTTCATAAAAATCACCTCTTGAACAATTGTAACACAATCAAATTTACAAAACAATACATTTACTAGCTTTAAACAACTAATCAGACCTTATTAACCTTTATAAAACCTACACACCATATTTAGAATAAGGCACCATTTCGGCATTTAGCTTTTTAGTGATAAATGGATTCAGTTTGAGTGATATATTGCCTTGCGTTGCAACAAACGAAATCTGTTCTAATTTAAAAACACAAAAGTCTTCAACTTGCTTTACCTCAAAACAGTATCTAACACTTGCGCCATATTCTGAAAATACTATAGTTGACTCCTCATTATTCACATCACATTTTAGCTCATCAGCTGAATTTATAACCTGTAACGCCTTTATAATTTCATCCTTTGATAAATAAGTTTTATAAACAAAACACCTCATAAAGTTATCATAATTGATTATCTCCTTGGTTACCTTAATATGATTTTTATACAGAGGCACAACAATAGCTAAAACCAATGTTAACACAAATAAATACATTACCACAAAGAAAATTTCTTCCATACCAAAACCTCCCCATGTTAAACATTTAACACTATAACTATATACCCACTTTTAAACCACATTTATTCCATATTATAATTCTGCTATAACCCTAAGAGTATAAAACTCCTGTAGCCACATAGGCTGGGTAGCAATTTCTTCTTTAATTTTCATAAGCGTTCTTTTTCCAACTCTTTTATCCAACACAGCAAACATTCTCACTATAGGATTTTCTGACTCTACACTACAGCTTATACCTTGATTACGATACATCTTAAGCGCCTCACAAAATTCTTCGTCAGTATATTCTGTTCTAGCATTTATAGGATATTTCTCTAGCAATTCCCAAAAACCATGCCAATACTCGTTAGCTCCGTAAGGCTTTGACTTGTCTGTATAGCCGTTATCTATAAAGTAAGAATTTACAGTTTCCCAAGAAAAACGCTTTAGTAGCTTACCATCAATAAAAATCTCGAATATACGGCAGCCATCCATACCAGTATAAGCTGTGCAATTATATCTAACTCGTCCTTTTAAAGACTCTGCAAGCATTTCTTGCTCTAGATACTTACGCATACCACTCCAAGAACCAAGAATTTTACTCATAATAACACATCCTTTTTAGATTACGCTTATTCCACTATAAAACGTACTATAAATTTAATATAGCATACTTAACAACAGATTTCTAGACGATATATTAAAATTTGATTCCCGTTTTTATAATCACAATTCAATAAAAAAATGAACAGATACTACCTGAGTAATATCTGTTCATTAACTGTTACAAATCTTATGTACCTCTTGCTTTAAAAAGGCTTATTATTTTTCTTTACTAGCCTTAGGTTTTACTGTTCCCAATGCAAATGGAGCAATTCGTGTAATAATCTCTCCAGCAATCAGCGACAACACACATGAAACTACTGCTATAACCACTGTAATACACATACCTAAGATATCATTTTTTGCCATAATTCCACCAAGAACCATCTGTAAAGCTATAATCGGGAACTTATGCATAAGCAAAATTGGCAGAGTATTTCTTCCAACATAAACCAATAGCTTGCTTGAGAATGACTGCAAAAGCAAGGTGTATCCCATTATTGACACAAAAGCAACTATGTAAAACAAAAATAAATTATTGTATATTGAATATGCATAATCTACACAGTGGTCAGCCATACATGCCAACACAGCACCAATTATTATAAATACGATTCCCAATACAACTCTTAATTTACCCTGTATTTTAGCAAGTAAATTATTTTCTTTGAAGTAATACCCAGCCATAAAGAATGGGAACATATAAACCATAGTTTCAAAGCCAAATGGCAGCTTTTTAATATTAAAAACATAATAATTCAAAAAAGCCAGAACAAAAAAAGTTGCAAATACGCTTATCCAAATAGCGTTACTTCCTTTTTTGGTATCCGAAACCAACCTGCTGATACCATAGAACAAAAGCAAAGTAATAAACAAACAAGGTATAAACCATAAAGGCAAATTCCACTTCATATAACCAGAGGGACCACTAGCATACAACATTCCACATATATTTGGCAAAACATCTGTAGACCTTACAGCAACTCCCAAACCATCAGAAGCAAGACTACCTAAAGCCATAAAAATCAATATACTTATTACCGAGAAAATGTAATACGGAATCATTAGTGATTTAAACTTTTTGATAGCAAAAGAGCCAAAAGACTCTGCTTTCTTTTTGTACACAAAACCAGAAACAAAAAAGAATGCAGGCACATGAAATGAATAAACATACTGCTTAAGCATACTATCGCCTCTGGCTTCTCCCGTAAAGGAGTGTCCCAATACAATAGCAAAAATCATCAGCGCTTTCATAATATCAATCCAAGCAACCCTTTTAGAATTGTTTGTAGCTATACTTGAAATAACAGTTTTTTTATTAGGCAAAATTATAATCCCCTCTCTATAAGTTTTATAAATAGATAAATTCATTATACTTAATACGGTGTATACCGTCAAGTTGTTTAAGCGTATTCGAATCCACTCTGAATTTTATATATAAAAAAAGAAAACAGATACTACCTAAGTAATATCTGTTTCTTGGTGGGAGATGGTGGATTTTGTCGCTCTCGCTTTCGCTCGTTTGAAGAAATGTCGAAAAACTCCACTGGACTCTTTCTCTGTCGCTCCTTACTGTGCTTTCGCACAGTGTTCGCTCCCATTTCTGTAGTTCGAATCCACTCAAAACTTTTTTAAATAAAAAAAGAAAACAGATACTACCTAAGCAATATCTGTTTCTTGGTGGGAGATGGTGGATTTTGTCGCTCTCGCTTTCGCTCGCTTGTAGAAATGTCGAAAGAGTCCACTGGACTCTTTCTCTGTCGCTCCTTACTGTGCTTTCGCACTGTGTTCGCTCCCATTTCTGTAGTTCGAATCCACTCAAAACTTTTTTAAATAAAAAAAGAAAACAGATACTACCTAAGTAATATCTGTTTCTTGGTGGGAGATGGTGGATTCGAACCACCGAAGGCATAGCCAGCAGATTTACAGTCTGTCCCCTTTGGCCACTCGGGAAATCTCCCATATTAAATTGGAGCTGGTGGACGGACTCGAACCCCCGACCTGCTGATTACAAATCAGCTGCTCTACCAACTGAGCTACACCAGCTTATGTGTTTTTCACAGCTTCATTATTCTAACACACAATCTCTTTGTTGTCAACACATTTTTAAAAATTTTTTTAGATTTTTTTGAAATATAAATCCAAACACACAATTTCTTGCTATAACACAATTTTAACTGACAAAATGTGTATTAATTACTTGTATATAAAATTTAAAAGAAAAACAACCTTGAAAATCTAACAACAGAAATTCAAGGTTGTCTAGCTTTAATAATATTCTTAATGTGCTAAGAAAGAAACAAGTATTGCAAAATAGTGGAACACACTACCACCTATTGTAAACAAATGCCAAATGGAATGGAAATACTTTATCTTTTTAATCGCATAGAAAATTACGCCTAATGAATAAAGTGCTCCACCAACAAGTAAAAATATAAGCGATAGCTTTGGCATTGAGTTGATAAGTGGCTTTATAGCAAAGATTATTGCCCAACCCATTACTACATAGCATACTACAGAAACTTTTCTGAAGCGTTCCAAATCGATAGAATTAAACACTATTCCTAGAACAGCTGCACCCCATATAAGACCAAACAGTACCCAACCTAAAGCTCCACGCAATGGTACGAGTGTTATAGGTGTGTATGTACCTGCTATAAGCAAAAAGATTGTGACATGGTCCATTATTCGCATTACATACTTTGCTTTTTCGTTAGTAAGTGCATGATATAGAGTTGACATTGTATACAGTATAATCAACGAACCACCATATATAGCACTACTTACAACACCCCACGCACCAATATTAAGTGCAGACACTACTATAAGTATAACTGTACCTGCAATAGCTAGCAATGCACCTACACCGTGTGAAACCGAATTAAAAATTTCTTCTCCAAGTGTATATCTTTTATTTAGTGGTACAGGAGATTTCTTTTCATCTGTTTTAGCTTTTCCCATTAAGACACCCCTTTATATTTTATAGAATGCTTAGCTTCATATCTTTGTTATCACAGCTTACCTTTTCGTTTTCAACCTTTATTTTTGTAAGAGTTGAATTATACTGTTTTGTCATACCATCATCTGTGTACATATCAAATGTTGCATTATCACCAAATGCAATAAGCTGTAAGGTCTGCATATCAAGCTCTTCTGTTGAAAGTGCAGAATTACAAAGTGGTAGAACTGCACCCTTCTTTATAAATAGAGGTACTTCATCCATTGCTACATCAATATAATGATGTCCCTTTGGCATAGCCTCTTTACAAACTACCTTATCACCACTTAGCTTTACAAACAGCATATCCTCTGGTAGATATACATATCTGCCCTTTGCGTTTTGCTGATATATAGGTGCAATCATAATGCTGTCACCCACCATTAGCTGGTCTTCTACTCTTGTTGCAAATGGGTCGTTGCTATAATCAAAAGCAAGTGGTTTAAACATCATACCATTATTCAAGCAAGCCTTCATATATTCGCTATATAAATAAGGTATTAATCTATAACGTACCTTTAGCACATTACGGAACATATCTATATTATCAAATCTATAGCACTCCTGATCTCTTGTACCAAGAGCTGCATGGTTACGCATAAGTGGAGTAAACACACCAAAGCCTGTCCAACGCAATACTAAATCCTCTGTTGTATTAGAACCAAAGCCACCAATGTCTGAACCAATATACATAAAGCCACACATATTAAGAGATGGCATCTGCTTAATAGAAAGCTCTAGCTGTGACCACCATGACTGGTTGTCACCTGTCCATATTCCACCATAGCGATGCATACCAATGTATGAAGAACGAGAATACATAAGTGTACGCTTATCAGGGATAATTTCATCAAATGCTTCTGATGCACTCTTTGTCATATAGAAGCCATAAAGGTTATGCACCTTATCGTGACGCACCTGCTTGCCGTTTACATCGTGATAAAACTCTGTGTAATCAAGCAGATTAGAGAATATATCTCTGAACTCAAAGAATGAATTAATATCCAGATTTTTATCCTTATACTCGTTAATCTTCTCCCAAGCCTCATCAAGCTTTTTCTTTGTATAAAAGATAGCAGGCTCGTTCATATCGTTCCAGAAGCCCTCTATACCCATATCTGTAAGCACCTTGTACTTACTGCCAAACCACTTGCTTGCATCAGCCTTAAAAAAGTCTGGAAAATGAGTAAGACCTGGCCATACAGCAGCTATAAAATCCTCACCCTCTGCATTTTTACAGAAGTAATTATTCTTAACGCCCTCTTCATAAACATCATAGCCATCTTGAATTTTTACACCTGCGTCAATAATAGGTACAAGTCTTATATTCTGCTCCTTCATCTCTTTTACAAAAGACTCAAACTCTGGGAATCTCTCGTTATTGATTGTAAAATCCTTATAATCCTCCATATAATCAATATCAAGATAAATAGCGTCTATAGGCATATTATTGTCACGGTAGCCCTTTGCTACATCTCTTACAGCGTCTGCGTTCATATAGCTCCATCTGCTTTGCTGATATCCAAATGACCAAAGTGGTGCAATATAGCTTTTTCCTGTAAGAATTCTAAGCTCCTTAACAATTTCAAGCTCTGTTTCACCCTCTATGATATAAACTGCTACATCCTTACATTCAGATGTAATAACAAGCTTATCAAGATGACTATAGCCAATATCAAAAACAACCTTTGCAGGGCAATCTACAAACACACCATATTTTGTTGCTTTATCACTGATGATTATAAAGTTATGTGCACCATAAAGCGACTCTTTACCCTCGGTATGTACAGGGTCATCAGCACAGAAGCTTACATACTTCCATCCACGCTTATTAATACCTCTTACAGCCTCACCCAAACCGTATACTACAGCTTCGGTTGAAAGTGTGGTTGTAAGTGTTATATTATCGTTTTTATCAGCTGTAAAATACTTAATATCATCACAGCTGTTTGGAATTTCTTTAACTACTGCACCTGTATCCATTGGTGAACCATATATAATTTTTGTAATCATAAATATTTTCCTTTCTTATTTTAAAATAACCTTTACACTTTAGGTAAATATATTATATAATAAAAACAATATATATTCATTAATTTTTTTGAAATTTTTAAGTTAATTTATGGGAGGCCTCAATAATGAGCAAAAAAATAATTATTAGTACAGACAGCACAAGTGATATCCCTGTAGACATAAGAGAAAAATATGGCATAATAACTGTTCCACTTCATGTAGTGCTTAACGGTGAAACTTATGATGACCTTATTGACATAACACCAGACGATATATACGCAAACTTTGAGAAAACAGGCAACCTACCAAAAACTGCAGCTGCAAATATGCAGGAGTATATCGATAAGTTCAAGCCTTATGTAGATGATGGCTGTGAGGTAGTACACTTTAATATTGGTAGTGCGTTATCTACTTCTCATCAGCAGTGTAAGCTTGCAGCTAAAGAGCTTGGAAATGTTTATGTAGTAGACTCTTGCAGTCTTTCTGCAGGTACAGGCTTGCTTGCTCTTGAAGCAGTCGAAATGGCACAGCAGGGCTATAGTGCTAAAGAAATAGCAGATAAGCTAAGTGGTATGACAAGCAAAATTCATTGTCATTTTATTGTAGATAAGCTAAACTATCTTCACGCGGGTGGCAGATGCTCAGCTGTTGCTATGCTTGGTGCAAATCTTCTTGGCATTAAGCCTTGTATAGAGGTAAACAACGAGGATGGCAGTATGGCAGTAGGTAAAAAGTATCGTGGTAAGCTTACAAAGGTTTTAGGTCAATATGTAAATGACAAGCTTTCAGAGTGTGCAAACCCATATAGAAAGAGAGCGTTCCTTGTTCACGCAGGTATGCCACAAGAAACTATCAACGAGCTATACAAGCTTGCAAGCGAGAAAAACTGCTTTGACGAAATTATCATAAGCCGTGCAAGCTGTACAATTTCATCTCACTGTGGTCCAGACACAATGGGTATTATTTTTATGGAAGATTAATTATCAATAATATTTTTAACATCAAACAGAAAAACCTGTTCGCTAAATTTTAGTGAACAGGTTTTTTATGTATGTAAGTTATTTTTATAAATTAAAAAATAATCTCACCGTTTACAGTGCCAGCAAGACCAGCTGCGTTAGACTCATCTGTATCTATATGTGCTGCAGGTGCAAAATTATCGCTTACTCTTATAACAACATCACCAAATACAAGGTTTCTGCCGTTGCTGTCAAGCTTTAAAGAAACAATCTGCTTATCTGCTACGCCAAATTCCTCAGCTGTTTTTGTGTCAAGGTGAATATGTCTTTTAGCAGCAATAACACCCTCTGTAATCTCACACTCACCACAAGGACCTACAAGCTTACATCCTGGAGTATCTGCAATATCACCTGATTCTCTTACAGGAGCAGCAACACCGATTTTTCTTGCGTCAGAAAGTGAAAGCTCTACCTGTGTAGCAGGTCTTACAGGGCCTAGAATTGTCATATTAAATTCACCCTTAGGACCTACAACCTTTACCTTTTCTTCACAAGCATACTGACCTGGCTGTGACAAATCCTTTTTCTTTGTAAGTGTAGCACCTTTGCCGAAAAGTTGCTCAAGCACTTCTTGTGACACATGAATATGACGGGCTGATGTTTCAACCATTACTGTTTTACTCATTGATAATAAACCACCGTTCTGAATATATTTAACCTAACTTTACCATTATTTTCAAATAACGGATAGGCTTATAAATAATTGTACACCTTTATTTTTGTAAATTCAACATAAAAATAAATTGTTTTTAAGAAAAAACTTTTTATTCTCTTCTAATACTATTTCAGTTCTAAACAGTGTATAAGATTTTCGAGCAGATTTTTTATCTGACGAATAGCATACCACAGCAAGGCTGTCGCCTATTAAGGACAAGCTATAAAGTCAGGTGAAAACTCTGCCGAAAAGATGTCTACTTGTTAGAAATGAAATAGTATAAGCACTTAATTAATACTTTGCCGTAAAATTTGCACAAGTAGCTGTATTAATATTGTGCATTTGTTTTATTGAACAGTTTGTTAAAATTTGTTATAATTATAGTGTATTTGTATAAAAATCGAAGAGGAGAGTGAATTATGAGTACAAATAACATCATTATTCTTAGCTCATTTGCAGTATATTTGATTATTATGATCATTATCGGTGCTGTTTCTGCTAAGGGTACAAAAAATAACGAAGATTACTTCTTAGGTGGAAGAAATCTTGGCGGTTGGACAGCTGCACTTTCAGCACAGGCATCTGATATGAGTGGCTGGTTGCTAATGGGTCTACCTGGTTCTATATATCTTGCAGGAACAGGTGAAATGTGGATTGCCATTGGCTTACTAGTTGGTACTATATTAAACTGGTACATAGTTTCATCAAGATTAAGAAAATACACAATTGTTGCAGGTAACTCTTTAACAATTCCTAGCTTTTTCCAAAATCGTTACCGTGACGACAAGGGAATCATCAAGATTGTTTCAGCGATAATTATTGCTGTTTTCTTTGCTGTTTACACAGCTTCTGCTTTTAGCTCTGGTGCTAAGCTTTTTGCTACATTATTTGGCACAGATGATAACTACAAAAAGGTTTATTTTATAGGTCTTTGCATTGCTGCTGTTGTAATTCTTGTTTACACATTTATGGGTGGCTTTAAGGCTGTATGCTACACTGACTTTGTTCAGGGCTTATTAATGCTTGTTGCTATTTTGTTTGTTCCTATACTTGCGTATCTTGCACTTACATATCACACAAGCTTCTCAGAGGCTCTTACATCAAACGGTGTAACAAACCCAGAAAACTACCTAAGCTTCTTTAAAAACGAAGACGGTTCTACAACATCTGCTGTTTCTATTATTTCAAACCTAGCTTGGGGTCTTGGCTACTTTGGTATGCCACACATTCTAATAAGATTTATGGCTGTTAAGAGTGATGCAGAGATTAAGAAATCAAGAACAATCGCTATTGTATGGGTTATAATCTCACTTGTTGCTTCATGTGCTATCGGCTTAGTAGCTCGAGGCTATCTAACAACATCACTTGATACAGCTACAAGCGAAACTGCATTTATCAGAGTTATTCAGCAATTCTTCTCTAGCAACTATGTGCTTGTATTTATAGGTGGTATCTTCCTATGTGGTATTCTTGCTGCTATTATGTCTACTGCTGACAGCCAGCTACTTGTTACAGCTTCTGCTGTATCAGAGGATATGTACAAGGGTGCTATCAAAAAGAACGCCAGCGAAAAAAGTGCTTTAAATGTTGGTAGAATTGCAGTAGTAGTTGTTGCTGTTATCGCTTTCCTTATCGCTTTAGATCCAGAATCAAGCATTATGACACTTGTTTCTGATGCTTGGGCTGGCTTTGGTTCTGCCTTTGGCCCTGTTATTCTTCTTGCTTTATATTGGAAGCGTTCAACACTTGCAGGTGCTATAAGTGGTATGACTACTGGTGCTTTAACTGTAATAGTTTGGGACTACCTACCAATAATGAATGGTCAAACACCATATGCTGCAACAGGTCTTTACTCACTTCTTCTTGGCTTTGCTATTGCTATGATTGTTAATATTGTTGTTTCTCTATTAACAAAGAAGCCTTCAAAGCAGATTATAGACGAATTTAATTCTATAAACACAGTAGAAATATAAATTTATTTAAAACAAATCAGCCATTCTGTACAAACCATGCAGAATGGCTGATTTTGTATATATATGATTCTTCAAAAGAGTTAGACATTGTAAATGTAGTGCATTATTTTCTTTTCGGTTGACATTTTTGTTATAATGTATTATTATTAGTGTAGATTTTTATAATTAGAATAGGTGTGTAGTCTTTACTTGTATGCACCTGTAAATAGATTGTTTTTTCCTGAAGTAAATATACATCTTCAGGCTACTGCTATCGTAATAGTATTTTATAAATTTGAACTTAGGGGTGTAATCCTTGGATAAATTTGTAGTAAATGGTGGAAAGCCTTTAACAGGTGAGGTTACTATATGTGGTGCAAAAAATGCCGCAGTAGCTATAATTCCTGCAACTATACTTTCAGACGAACCTTGTAAATTAGAAAACATACCAAACATAAGCGATGTTATGGCTATGTTCGACATACTTGAGCAAATGGGTGCAACCGTAACAAAGGTTAACGAAAACACTTATATTGTCGACGCTACTACTGTAGATAAAACAGATGCAGTTTTCGACCTTGCTCGTAATATGAGAGCATCATATTATTTACTTGGTGCTTTATTAAGCAAAAAAGGACGAGCTAATGTAGCTATGCCTGGTGGTTGTTTCTTTGGAACTCGTCCTATAGACCAACATCTTAAGGGCTTTTCAGCTATGGGTGCTACTCATAGACTTATCGAAGAAAGCGACTCTATAGAGGTTTATGCTGAAAATCTAAAGGGTGCTTCTGTATATATGGATGTTGTTTCTGTTGGTGCTACTATGAATGTTATGCTTGCAGCTGTAAAGGCAGACGGTGTTACTGTTATAGAAAACGCAGCAAGAGAACCACACATTGTAGATTTAGCAAACTTCTTAAATACAATGGGTGCACAAATTAAGGGCGCAGGTACAGATGTTATAAAAATAACAGGCGTTAAAACGCTAAAGGGTGTTACCTACTCTATTATTCCAGACCAAATTGAAGCAGGAACATACATGGCAGCTGTAGCAGCTACAAAGGGTAAGGCACTTATAAGAAATGTTACGCCTAAGCACCTTGATTCTATTACAGCAAAGCTAGAAGAAATGGGTGTAAAAATAGAAGAAGGCGATGACAGTATTTATATAGATGCAACAAATGGTACAAAGCGTTGCAATATAAAAACAAAACCACACCCTGGTTTCCCTACAGATATGCAACCACAGATAGTTGCTTTACTTGCTGTTTCAGAGGGTACAAGTATTGTGCATGAAGATGTATGGGAAAGTCGTTTTCAGTATGTAGATGAGCTTAAAAAGATGGGTGCAAGAATCTCGGTTGAAGATAGAAGAGCAATTATAGATGGTGTTGAGTATCTTCAATCAGCAGATGTTAAAGCTACCGACCTTCGTGCAGGTGCAGCTATGATTATTGCAGCACTTTGTGCAGATGGTGCAACAACAATATCAAGCATTAAATACATTGAACGAGGCTATGATAGAGTTATAGAAAAATTCAGAGGATTAGGTGCTGATATTTCAAAGGTTAGCTATAACACAAATTTATAAAACAATATATACAGGCAGACCGAAAAAGTCTGCCTGTTTTTATAGTAATGTATTTTATTAGTTAAGGATTTGATTTAATGGCTAGAGTTTACCCTTTATTTAGTGGAAGCAAGGGCAACTGTTATTATGTTACAACTGGTGGCAAAGGAATACTTATAGATGCTGGTAGAACTGCAAAGCAGATTGAACAGGCATTGCAATTAAATAATATTAACCCTAAAGACATCGAGGGTATATTTATTACCCACGAACATTCTGACCACATCAAAGGCGTTAGAGTATTAGCGTCACGCTATGGAATAAATGTATACTCTTCTCAAGGAACTTTACAAAAAATGGACGAACAGGGGCAATTAACTCCAGATAAATTTAATAGCTACATAATAAACAGTGGTGCAGAGGTGGGCAATATGATTATAAAGCCGTTTAAAATTTCTCACGACTGTGCAGAAGGGTTAGGCTATGTAATAGAAACACCCGATAATCGCAAGCTTGCAATCGCTACCGACACAGGCTGTCTTACAGACGAGCTTAAATCTGCTGTAAAGGGCTGTGATGTAGTTGTTATTGAATCTAACCACGATGTAAATATGCTTTTAAATGGAAGCTACCCTTATATACTTAAACGAAGAATTTTATCAAACATAGGTCATCTATCTAACGAAAGCTGTTCTGAATTTTTGCCACAGCTTATTCACAGTGGTACAACAAGACTATTGTTGGCACATTTAAGCCAAGAAAATAATATGCCACAAATAGCACTTGAATCTGCACGCTGCAGCTTACTGCAAAAGGGAATGAAGGAATCGGCTGATTATACACTCGATGTAGCAAAAGAAGTAACAGACGGTAGCTGTATAATTTTTTGAGGTAAATTTTATGTTAAATGTAAATATTATATGTGTTGGTAAACTAAAAGAAAAATACTGGACTCAAGCAGTTGCAGAGTACGAAAAGCGATTAAAGGCTTTTTGTAAGTTTAAAATAGTAGAGGTAGACGAAGAAAAGCTACCCGACAACCCAAGTGACAGTCATATTATGAACACCCTTGATAAAGAGGGAAAAAGAATAATAAAAAACATTGGCAAGGGTGCAAAGGTTATTCCACTTTGTATAGAGGGCAAAATAGTATCTTCACCCGAACTTGCAAACATACTTGACGATACAGCCGTAAACGGCATAAGTGAGGTTGATTTTATAATTGGTGGCTCATGGGGACTTTCTGACGAGGTTAAGTCTTTAGCCGGATTTAAGCTGTCTATGTCAAAAATGACATTCCCACACCAGCTTGCAAGGGTTATGCTTTGCGAGCAAATATACCGTGGCTTTCAGATAAGCAGTGGTGGAAAATATCATAAGTAAAAATTATATAACAAATTAAGAAACGAGGTGTTAATATGGCACTTGATGGTGGATATTTAAGACATATATGTAACGAAATAAACCAAATAGTTGTAAACAACAGAGTAGCATTATATGAAAAGAGCAGGTGTGAGCAAAGTGCTAACTGAATAAGGAAGCTTGAATCACTATTTTTAGTAGCGAACTTGTTATGTGTTAGCAGTTCGCCAGTTATAAGAAACTTTAAAAAACAAATGGAACTCTGAGTTGTTATACGATATAATGGAGAGCGAAAATTTGAAGTTGGAGGAAAGAATGTTATGAATAACAATTTTCCATTAAATAGATTTGACTTTTCAAATTTAGTTAAAGACATACAGAAGACGAATGTGTTACCTGATGTGCTTACTGATACTGAAACGGGAATAGAGTTTTATGGTGTGAATTCTGTATCCAGAGACTTTTTGATTCATATTCTTACAGAATTTAATTTAATTGATAATCTTGCACAAAAAGACAATGAACGAAACCACGAAAAACAGGTACAATATGATGTGAAAAATTATCAGTTTGAGCCATCATGGGTAGAAATTGATTTTGCTAAGGTAACGGTTGGATATGTTGGCATTTATGTAAATGCTGATTTTAGTTTGATTTTTGAAAAAGACAACAACGAATGGAAGTTAGTTGGGAAGTAAATTTTCCATCTTGTGTAGAGTGTTAAAGCTTTCGCAACTTTCAGATTTCCGTTCATATTTTTTATCATTTGACAGTGGTGCAAGGTTAGAAATTATGAACAAGCCCAATACACTTAAAACTGAAAAGCAATTACTAACTATGGGGTATAATCATATCGCATTCAGATTAGGAAACAAAGAGGCTGTTGACAAGCTTACCGAAAAACTGAAAAACGATGGCTATAATATTGTTAGTAGACCCCGAATAACAGGTGACGGATATTACGAAATCTGTATAATCGCTTTTGAAGATAACTTAATAGAATTAACAGAATAACATATATTAACTGTATGAAGATAACTTAATAGAATTAACAGAATAACATATATTAACTGTATTTAGAGATGAGGTGTTAAAATGGCACTAGATGGTGGATATTTAAGACATATATGTAACGAAATAAATCAAACAGCTGTAAATAGCAGAGTAGAAAAGGTGTACCAGCCTAACAAGGATGAAATTGTACTTGGATTGCGTGGCTTAAACGGAGGCTGTAAGCTTTTGCTTTCATCACGAGCAAACAGTCCACGAATAAATTTTACAAGCTATGCACCAGAAAATCCAAAGGTACCACCAATGCTTTGTATGCTTTTTAGAAAAAAGCTATGTGGTGCAAAGCTAATAAAAGCATATCAAGAGGCTATGGAGCGTATTATCTTTTTAGATTTTGACGCAACAAACGAACTTGGCGACCATATAACTCTTACATTGGCTGTAGAAATTATGGGTAAATACAGCAATGTTATATTTTTAGACAGCGACAAAAATATTATAGACGCATTAAAGCGTGTTGATATTTCTATGTCATCACAAAGGCTTGTACTGCCTGGATTAAAATACAATATGCCACCTGCACAGGATAAAATAAATATTCTACAAAGCAGTGCAGAGGCTGTACTACAAAAGCTTGAAAGCATTACTGTAGACACCAAACTTAATAAAGCTTTGCTTAATACTATTCAGGGTCTTTCTCCTATTGTTTGCCGAGAGCTTGAATATCTTACAGGTAAGGGTACAGATGTAACTACAGGTAGTATTACAGCTGAGCAGAAGAAGCGACTTATCTTCTTTTTAGACAGAATGATAAATCAGCTTAATAGCTATAGTGGTACACCTAATATGGTTATTGTAAACGGAAAGCCAATGGATTTTGCGTTTATGGATATTACTCAATATGGCGAAGTTGCCGAAATAAAAAAAGCCAATAGCTTTAGCGAGCTTTTAGATGATTATTATGCAGAGCGTGATTCTATTGAAAGAATGAGAGCAAAATCTCAGGATTTGCACCGTATTCTATCAAACACAACCGAGAGATTATCCCGAAAGATAAATTCACAAACTGCCGAGCTTGCTCAATGTGCAGACAGAGAACCACTAAGAATAAAGGGTGACCTACTGCAGGCTAATATATACAGAATAGAAAAGGGTGCAAAAAGCGTTACAGTAGAAAATTACTATGACGAAAACAAGCCAATAACAATAGAGCTTAACCCTGCTTTGTCGGCTACACAAAATTCTCAAAGATATTACAAAAGCTATCGCAAGGCAAAAACAGCCGAACAGATTTTAAAGGTGCAAATTCAAAAAGCAACAGAGGATTTAGAATATATCGACACTGTGCTTGAAAGCTTAAACAGAGCCACAACAGAAGCAGAGCTTGCCGAAATTCGTGCAGAGCTTACCGAGCAAGGCTATCTAAAAGCA
This sequence comes from Acutalibacteraceae bacterium, assembly GCA_045531635.1. Classification (GTDB taxonomy): domain Bacteria; phylum Bacillota; class Clostridia; order Oscillospirales; family Acutalibacteraceae; genus CAG-964. The sequence continues at coordinate 15,838 of JAZSEI010000049.1, read as the reverse complement.
CCAAAGGGCAAGCAGAAAAAGCTTTCTTCACTGCCACCACTTAAATTTATTTCATCAACAGGCTTTACAATTTTAGTGGGTAGAAATAACAAGCAGAATGACAAGCTAACCTTAAAAACAGCAGCCAAAACCGATATATGGCTTCATACCAAAGATATACACGGTACACATACTATCATTGTAACCGATGGTAAAGAGGTTGACGACACCACACTTTTAGAGGCTGCACAGCTTACAGCCTACCACAGTAAGGCTCGCAACAGCTCTCAGGTACCTGTTGATTATACGTTGGTAAAAAACGTAAGCAAGCCAAGTGGTGCAAAACCAGGTATGGTTATTTATGTAAAAAACAAAACCCTATATGTAACACCAAAATTAATTAAAAATAACTAATGCTTTTAATTATTAACTGTATTGCATACAGTACAGTTTTAGGGTATAATATTAAAAGAAATTAATAAAATAAAGGAGAAATAACAATGCAGATTACAAAAGATACAATCATCGGTGATATTCTTGATTTTGACAGCTCAACAGCTCCAATTTTTATGGAGATGGGTATGCACTGCCTAGGTTGCCCTACAGCAAGAAGTGAAAGCTTAGGTGACGCTTGTATGGTACATGGTGTAGATGCAGATGAGATGGTTGAGAAAATCAACAAGCACATCGCTGGCAAATAATTCTATAAAACTTGTTTAAGCTTAGTGATTGGTGCAATAGTGCCAATCACTATTTTATTTTAATAATACTTTTCAGAAAGAGAAAAAGCTATGGATATAAAATTATTTGATTTAGATAATAGATTAAGCTTGTGTGCAGGCATGGTAAGAAAAAACCACCGTGTAGCAGACATAGGCACAGACCATGCATATCTACCTGTGTGGCTTTGCAAAAATAATATAGCAACCTCTGCAATTGCAGCAGATATTAACCCCGAGCCTTTAAAAAGAGGTATACAAACAATAGAAAAATACTGTGCTACAAGCCTTGTAACTCCTTGCTTGTCAGACGGACTACAACAAATTAACCCTGATTTGGTAGATGACATTATAATAGCTGGTATGGGTGGCGAGCTTATAGCAGATATTATATTGAAAGCACCTTGGGTAAAAAGCGAAAAATATCATCTTATTCTACAACCAATGACAAAGGCAGACTCTTTAAGAGAATATCTATACAGCAACGGCTTTGATATTGAATACGAAGAAGCAACCATTGCAGAAAATAAGCTATACACAGTAATGAGTGTTTTTTATACAGGTGTAGTAAGTGATAACATTTGTCTAAAAAAATATTACGGTGCATTAAACCCTAATCAAAAGGCAGAAAACAAAAGTTACCTAGAAAAAACAGCAAATGCTCTACTAAAAAAGGGTAACGGTATGCTAACAGCAGACAAATACAATAGTACAGCTAATAATTATATAAGCTATGCAAAGGCACTTATGGCTTATACAGAAACAGGTACAGAGCAACGCATAACAACTGTGTCTGATATTTACAGCTATATAGACAGCTTTGCTCCGTTTAACACTGCACTTGATTATGACAATGTAGGTACACTGGTTGGAAATAGTAACGCTATAGTAAAAAATGTTTTGCTTGCACTTGATATAACAGCCGATGTTGTAAGAGAAGCAGAAAAAATGGGTGCAGACCTTATAATAAGTCATCACCCTGTTATCTTTAGACCTCTAAAAAGCATTAAAAGCAACAGCATACCATATATGCTTGCTCAAAGAAATATTAATGCAATCTGTGCACATACAAATTTAGATGTATCACCCAAGGGAGTAAACCTTTGCCTTGCAAAAGCATTAGGGCTCGAAAATATTTATCACCATAGTGAAGGTATCGCTGTAGGTGATTTAAAAGCAGGTGCTTCATATACTTCACAACAGCTTGCAATGCATGTAAAAGAAAGTCTTAATTGCAATGGTGTAAGATACACAGACATAAAAAATAAAATCACCAGAGTTGCAGTTGGTGGTGGTGCTGGTGGTGAATATATCTACCTTGCAAAAGAGCTTGGTGCAAATGCCTATGTTACAGGTGAAATAAAGCACAATTATATTCTTGAATCACACGATATAGATATAACAATAATAGATGCTAGTCATTACAGAACAGAGGATGTAGTAATTGATTATCTTGTAACAGAGCTATCAAAGAACTTCCCACAGGTTAATTTTGTAAAATCAAAGGCTTTTACTGACCATATAAATTATATTTAAAAATTTTTTCAAAAAGCTGTAACCGACTTCTTGTCCTTTCAATATAATGGTATTGTAAATGGTTGAAAGGAGGAAAACACCATGTGTCTAGGTAACGGTTTTGGTAACGGTAACTGCTGCTGGATTATCATTCTTATCATAATCCTTCTAGTTTGCTGTAACGGCGAGGACAACAACGGCTGTGGCTGTGGTTGCTAGTAATTCCCTTATAAAAAGAAATCACGCTAAACTCTGTTTACTTTACAGTATTTAGTGCAAGTATAAAACATTAATATGTAAAAATAAAATCCGATTAGCTACCACATAAGTAGCTAATCGGATTTTTTATTTTGCTGTTGCTATAAACATTTGATAAATCATTGGCACTATATAAACTCCAACAATAACACCAAACCATACTAAGTACAGTACAGCATTTGCGATTTCTGTTAAAGCCTTAGGTGGCTTTGCGTTTGGATTACGCTTACATATCATAATGTAAATTACCAACGCAGCTGTAGACACTATAGATATAACTATACCCAATGGCATATAGTCAGGTAAGAATTTAAGCTCAACCTCATTAACACCATTTTCTAAAGGTACAGCCATAAATCCACTATTGAGTGCTGGCTGTATTTCAACGGCCTTTCCATTCACCTTAGCACTCCAGCCCTCGTCATATGCTACAGGCACAAACAATAGCTTATCGTCCTGAGCAGTTGTTACTGTGGCTGTAAGCTTATTTTTTGTAGCTTCAGTTTTATAGTCGGTAGCACTGTATTCTTCGCAAAGAGCTTCTAGCTTTTCTATATCAAATACATACAAATAAACCTCAGCAGGAGGACACTCCTCTTTAGCGTGTACCGACACATTTATAACATCATCGTTAAACACACCTAAAGGAATAAGATTATTATTAAATTGTCCTTGATAAGTTGTATTATCTGTATTTAAATAAGTAGGCACCTTTACAGCGTTACCATTAACTGTTACCGAAAGATTTTTACGAGAGCTTTTAAAATATATCATCTTTTTACCAGTAACCTTAACAGTGTAGCTTAGATAGCCATTATCCTCATTAAGGTTATAAAAGCACCCTAGCTTACTTATTGTAGTAATATTTTCCATAATGCTTTCTGGGTCGTCAGAAATACTGTGGTATATCATATTATTAACTCTGCTTATTTCTGTAGAAACAGTATCAATGCTTGTAATAACATCGTTAGAAACTATACAGGTTGGCAAAGTATATTTATTTTTATAGTAATTATATCCATTGTGGGTAGACTCTAGAGTATAAGCCTCCTGTGGCAACTCATTTGTTGTAAGAGTATTTTTAATACCCATTACCGCATCTGCTAAAAGTGTTCCACCTGTATCTATCATTCTTGTAAACGCACTGCTGTAACCCATACTTTTTAGTGCCTTTAAAGCTTCCTCTGTTGCATAGGCATTCCAGCTACTTATTGAGCCACGCTGTAACACTAAAGGATAATTTGTATTAAGGCAGTTATCAGCTGTTTTTATTCTGTTAAGAGGATTTTCCTCTTTTGGTAAAGCGTCGTTAAGCATTTCTGACTCTGCCATAAACTGAGGATTTTGCTCTGAATACACATAATTATCTGCACCTATAAACGAATATGTATTTATGCTTAACGGAATTATAACAGAAACAACTATAAAGAAGTTTTTTATCTTAGTGTTTTTTATTGCTATTATAAACAACAAGCCTATTATAGTTAATATAATAACCTTAATATAATTTTTAGGTATAGCAAGCTCGTGTGTATTCAAAAAGAAACAACCATATCTTCTTATAAGCTCACTGCTTTCAAGCATAAGAGGTACCGAAAGAGCAACTGCTGTAACTCCCACTACACCTAAAATTAAAGATGTGTAAAAGTTACTATGTAATTTACTAAGTTTATTAATAGTTTTAGACTTTTCTTTTTGTTTTTCAGCTTTATTAAGCCTTTGTTCCTGTTCAAAACTCAAGCAATAGCAAGCACCTGTAATAAACACAAACGAAATCAAAAATCCAACACGCATTGGAAAGCCTACATAAGAGCCCAGATGAAGAAGTCTGTTTGTGCTCTCGAATATAATAGGTAAGCAAACCATCAGAAGCTCACCTAAATAAAAAAGTGTAGCCCTTTTATGCTTTACAAATCTTGCTATAAATATAATACCAAGTACAACAGCAAGCTCTAACCCAAGCAACATAAACCACTTATTTATATCATTACCTGTAAGCTCACTTACTTTTTTAAAGGCTATGTCAATTATTTTTATATAGCCTTTGTTTGAGTTGCCTTCACCTCGTGATGAACGAAGTATTATAAATATCATTGGCAAAGCCCTGAACATAGAAATTCCCATACCCATAAGGGTACCAAGTGCAATATTAAACGAGCAGGTTTTTCTTTGCTCTTTTTCAACCATTAACAAAATATACAAACCACTTGTAAGTAGCAAGAAGATAAGAAGCTGTACACTTATATAAACACTTATTACCATCATAAGTGCTAAACATATTGTGTATAAAATAAGCTTTTGTTTTTTCATCAAATAATAAAATCCAAGCATTAGTATTGGTAATACTGCTATAATTTCAAGCCACTTAATATTGGTGTAATATTGAAGAACATAGCCACTTAAAGCAAATAATGACGAAAACGCTATTTTATAGCCCGAGTTTATCTTGTTGAAAAGCTTGTCGATAAATATATGACAAGTTACAGCACTTGCAAATACCTTGATTGCTAAAAATATCGACATACTCTGCAATATACTATCCCTTGGTATAAACAAAAAGAAAATATTAAACGGCGAAAAGATATCCACCGAAATCATATTTATTCCTGTACCCGCATACCAATCTAAGAATGGGTCTTTAAGTCCGTGCAAAGCATCCCATATATGATAATATGTAGGCACATACATCTGACCAATATCAGCATATGCAATAGATTTATCACCAAAGGGAGCAATCCCCTTAATATAATAAACCGTAAATAAAATACCCATTGTTATAATAAAAAGTAAAATATATGGCGACACTATCGGTATCGCCCTATTGATTTTCTTTTTCATACAATTAACTCTCCTGTTTATAGTAATGGTTTAATTATAAACCTTAGCAAAAAAATATGCAACGAATAAAACTGTATTTTGTAGTACCAATGCATAAATTTGTACTATATTTATTAAAAGCTTCTGCTGTATAAAACGCACATAAAACAGCCACACAGATTAAACACCTGTGTGGCTGTTAGACAAGGCTGTCTATTGCCATTTAGACAGCTTTAATTTCTTATTAATTATTCCTCACGGAATTTCTTAGGCTCAGACTCGTATACATTGTTGCCCTTACTGTCAATTACAACAATACAAGGGAAATCCTCGATAGTATATCTTCTTATAGCCTCTGTGCCTAAATCCTCATAGCAAAGTAGCTCTTCTGCCTTAATACTTTTTGCAATAAGAGCAGCAGCACCACCGATAGCTGCAAAGTATACACCGTGGTTTCTTACAATAGCATCAATAACATCTTGGTTTCTTGCACCCTTACCTATCATACCCTTTAGACCTAAATCCATAAGAGTTGGTGCGTATTTATCCATTCTGTAGCTTGATGTAGGACCAGCAGGACCTACAGCGTAGCCTGGCTTTGCAGGAGCAGGACCTACATAATAGATAATCTCTCCCTTAACATCTACTGGGAAAGCCTCTCCCTTTTGAGCTAGCTCATATAGTCTTTTATGAGCAGCGTCTCTACCTGTTATGATTGTACCTGAAAGTAGAACACTGTCTCCGGCGTTAAGAGTTTCTATAACATCATCTGTTAAAGGTAATGTAATCTTCTTTACACTCATTTCAGTACGCCTCCTTTTTATATTACTGCAGACTTATGTCTTGCAGCGTGACAACAAATGTTAACAGCTACAGGCATACCTGCGATATGTGTTGGATAAGTTTCGATGTTTACACCTAAAGCTGTAGTTACACCACCAAGGCCAGCAGGACCAAAGCCCATTTTGTTGATTTTTTCAAGAAGAAGCTTTTCCATATCAGCATATCTTGGGTCTGGGTTGCTTGTGTCTACTGATCTGAATGTAGCCTGCTTTGCAAGCTGTGCAGCCTTCTCGAATGTACCACCAATACCTACACCTACTACCATAGGAGGACAAGGGTTAGGGCCAGCTGTTCTTACTGTATCAAGAATAAAATCAATTACACCCTGTTCGCCGTAAGATGGTGTAATCATTTTAATTGCAGACATATTTTCACTACCAAAGCCCTTACCACCAGCTACAATTGAAATCTGGTCGCCAGGTACGATTTCTGTGTGAATGATTGCAGGAGTATTATCCTTTGTGTTAACTCTGTCATATACAGGGTCTGTTACAACAGACTTTCTTAGATAACCCTCACCATAAGCCTGTCTTACGCCTTCTTCTACAGCGTCCTTAAAGTTGCCATCTTCAATAACAACCTTGTCGCCATATTTAACGAATAATACAGCCATACCTGTATCCTGACAGATTGGTATTCTTTCTTCACTTGCGATCTTGTTGTTTTCCATTAGCTGACATAGAACCTGCTTACCAACCTCTGACTTTTCGTTGTCATAAGCTGATTTCAAAGCGTTTGAAATATCATCGCCAATGTAGTAGTTACAATCCATAAAAAGCTTCTTAACAGTTTCTGTAACTGTTTCTGCTTTAATCTTTCTGAATTCCATAGTTGTTACCTCTTTTAAAAATTAGTAATATAATTTGGTACTATAATTATAGAATAATTATTAAAATATTGCAAGTAATATATATAAAGTAATCACCAAACAAATAAAATATCTGTATCTATCTGTTACCCCAATACTTTCTGTCTAGATTTCTATATTGCACTGCCTCTGCTATATGACGAGATTTTATTACATCGCTTTTATCAAGGTCGGCTATTGTACGAGATACCTTTAGTATTCTGTCATATGCTCTTGCAGAAAGTCCCATTTTCTCAAAAGCCTTACCTAGCAAAGCCTGTGCCTTGTCGTCCATAGGGCAACACTTATTAAGCATTGCTGCATTTAAGCCAGAATTACATTTAATATCTGTACCCTTATATCTTTCTTGTTGAATCAGTCTTGCCTCGTTTACTCTTTTCTTTATCTCGGCTGAGCTTTCTTCTAATTCGTTAGAGGTTAAATCAGAAAATTCCACTGGAGGTACCTCTATATGTATATCAATTCTATCAAGCAAAGGTCCCGATACCTTAGAAACATAGCGTGTAACTGCATTGTGGTTACAGATACAATTTCGTGTAGGATGACCATAATAGCCACAAGGGCAAGGGTTCATAGCAGCAACCAACATAACATCGCAAGGGTACGAAAGTGTGCCACTTACTCGTGAAATTGTAATCTCTGCATTTTCAAGTGGTTGGCGAAGCACCTCCATTGCAGGTCGTGTAAATTCTGGTAGTTCATCTAAAAATAGCACACCATTATGTGCAAGTGAGATTTCGCCCGGCTTTGGTACAGCACCACCACCCGATAAACCAGCAGCAGAAACGGTGTGATGTGGCGAACGAAATGGTCGTGTGGTTATAAGCCCACCACCAGAGCTTAGCAATCCAGCTACAGAATGTATCTTTGTGGTTTCTATAGACTCATCAAAGGTCATATCTGGTAGTATAGACGGTATTCTTTTGGCAAGCATACTTTTGCCAGAGCCAGGTGTACCTACCAGCAAAATATTATGCATACCTGCAGCAGCTATTTCGATCGCTCTTTTTGCCTCTGCTTGTCCCTTTACCTGTGAAAAGTCAGGCAATATTATTTGACTTTGGTGATTATTTTCTTCTACCTTTGCACACTCAATAAAACGTCTGCCACATAAATGCTCGTAAAGCTCGTTTAAATTATTAACAGGGTAAACATTTATACCCTTTACAATAGCTGCTTCGTTTTTATTAACATAAGGTACATAAATATTTTTATAGCCTTCTTCCTTTGCTTTAATTGCCATAGGTAATACACCCGTAACGCTACGCACTTCACCCGAAAGTGACAGCTCACCTATAAAAACACTATCATCAATATTTGGCATTAGTTGTCCACTTAATTTTAGCAATGCCATTAATATAGGCAGGTCATAAACCGAGCCTTCTTTTCTTATGTGTGCAGGTGCAAGATTTATAGTGATTTTACCGTCGGGTATTTCAAAGCCACAATTTCTGAGTGCAGATTTTACTCTATCTCTCGATTCCTTTACAGATGCATCGGGTAAGCCTACAATATCAAAGGCTGGGAACCCCATTGCTACATCAGCCTCTACCTTAACTAAAAATGTTTCAAGCCCTAATATACCCATACTGTTACTGCTACATACCATAAAAAGCACCCCATTTTCTACTATATAATATTATATTAACATAGTTATTTTCTGCTGACAATAATTTTTATATCTTTTTAAATGGGTTTTTGCACAAGAAATTATGTCGATTTTTGTCTGATGAGTACAATTATTATTTATCGATTAAAAAAATTTTATTTTTTTTACTATATTTGATTGACTATTTTCTTAGTTTAATGTATGATAATTTTAATAGTATTTTAGCTGTAAAGTGTGTGGTGAATAGAATGGATTTTGATTACTGCAACAACGCCAGACACATAGGCGAAGACGAAAAGCTTATTATGAAGATACAAGCAGGTAACGAGGGTGCTTTTGAGATACTTGTAGATAAGTATCTTCCCGTTATTAATGCCAAAGCTCAGAAATATCGCACTATTGCAGATGTTGATGACCTTATTCAAGAGGGCTTACTGGGATTATGGAGTGCTGCACAAACCTATGAGTTCAATCGCAACACCCTGTTTAAAACCTATGCATACAAATGCATTGATAACAGAATAAACACTGGTGCTAATAAATACACTGGCAAAAAGCACATTCCAACCGAGCTTTTAATTTATCTTGATAGCGAAGAGTCAACTCAGCTAAAAGATAAGCGTACCCCTGAACAACAAATAATAGACCGAGAAAACTATACAGTTGCAATTAACCGTATTAAAAGTCTGTTATCCGTAAAGGAATACAAGGTTTTGTCTTATTATCTTGTAGGTAATTCGTATAAGCAGATTGCAAAAGCACTTGATTCTGATGTAAAGTCAATCGACAATGCTATTCAACGAATCCGAAAAAAGCTCAAGGGTTAATTTGGTTCAATATATGTCCTGCATAGCTTACTAGCAGAGCGTTGCAATAAAGCAAAGGCAACGGTGCAACTCCGTTTCGGGACGAAATTTTTTATTTTAAGAGAGGTATTCCCAATGTACGAAGACAAGACTTTAGTTTGCAAAGACTGTGGCAACGAATTTGTGTTTACAGCTGGCGAGCAAGAATTTTACGCTGAAAAAGGCTTTGTAAACGAACCACAGAGATGCAAGGCATGTCGTGATGCACGCAAAAACAACAGCCGTCCTGCAAGAGAAATGTTTGACGCTGTATGTGCTGAGTGTGGTTGCGAAACTAAGGTTCCTTTCAAACCAACTGAAGGCAGACCTGTATTTTGCAAAGAGTGTTTTGAAAACAGAAGATAATTTTACTTTTTAATTTTTATAGACTATATACTATATAAGACTTAATATTTAAAGATTAATTTTATTTTTTATTTCACAATTACTGTGCAGAAAAACCCGAACACCTTTTATGGTGTCGGGTTTTTTTCTTTTATAATCTATTCAAATTTAATTATCTGCCATTTTTCCACAAGCTTTTCTAGTGTATAAACAGCATTTGCAGAAGATGTTGACGGCAAGCAGATTGCTTCTTTATCAATGCTCTTACATTGATATTTGTTATAATATTTTTCGGCTGTTTTTCCATTTAAAAAGATTTTCTCAATATTTGCACTATCAAATATCTCTTGCAAATTGCTTGGCACTACTTGTTTTATAGAACTATCTGAGCTACCCTCGATTTCACACTGATAAACAACATCCCACAATGCTATTTTTGATGATAATAATAATTCCTTCTTTTCAGCAATCGTTTTTGGCACAGGAGCTTCAAAAACGGCTGAAATCACCTTCCAAAATCTATTTTGCGTATGAGCATAAAAGAAATTTTCTTCCCTTGATTTTACAGACGGAAAGCTACCCAAAATCAAAACTTTCGACTCTTTATTATACACAGGCTTAATTGGATGAATAATCATAATTTTAACCTCATTAATTTAATCTTACAAAACACTGAAAAAGCATATAGGCACAGCTTTATTTTCGACTTGCCTATATGCTTTTATAAATTAAATAAAAATATTTTTAAGTGCAGTTGGTATCATTTCTATTATGTCAGTAGCCTGCATACTTAAATATCCGTATTTTTCTTGAGCAAGATCACCAGCATAGCCATGACAGTATACACCACTTACAGCTGCACTAAATGGTGCCATCCCTTGTGCTAACATACCAGCTATCATTCCTGCAAGTACATCTCCACTACCAGCCTTAGCCATACCGTTGTTACCTGTAGGGTTAATTGTTACCTTGCCCTTTGGATGTGCAACAACTGTGTATGCACCCTTTAACACAACTACTACATCATACATCTTAGCAAACTCAACTGCTACTGTAATACGATTTTTCTGTATAATATCTACCTTAGTATTTAAAAGTCTGGCCATTTCTCCTGGGTGTGGAGTGATAATAATAGGTGAATTTGACTCTGTAAGAATATCCAGATTATCAACGATAGCGTTAAGAGCATCAGCATCAAGTACAATTGGTGCTGTACTGTTGCGTATTATATACTCAGTAAGCTCCTTTGCCTTTGGTGTGCTACCAAGTCCACAGCCTGCCACAACAGCAGTTGCTTTTTGCAAGCTTTTCTCAAGCATTTCAACACTATCTGAACTTGCATAAGGCATAAATACAGCCTGTGGTATATTAGCTGCAAGTATAGGATAAAGATTTGACGGAACAACACTGTTTACCAAGCCTGCACCACTACGCAAAGCACCCTCTATGCACATCTGTGCTGCTCCCATCATTCCATAGCTACCACATAAAACCGAAAGCGTACCATTGCTACCCTTATTAGCCGAAATATCTTTCTCAGGCATAAGTCTTGCAAGCTTGCTACCGTCTATTGTTTCGGTAAAGCAAGGGCTGTCGTAAATCAAACCTTTATTTATACCCACCTGTGCCACCGTAGTTTTACCACAATAATCCATTGACGGATATAAAACATGGCAAGGCTTTAATGTAGAAAACGAGATTGTAACATCAGCTTTAAACGCAGTATTATTAACCATACCGTTATCACAGTTTACTCCACTTGGAATATCTACTGCCAACACCTTGCTATGTGTACTGTTTACCAAATCTGCAAGAATTTTTATATTATCGCTTAAAGCACCCTTAAAGCCTATACCATAGATAGCGTCAATCATATAATCTGCAACCGAGATAATGTCTTTTACTCTTTGGCTGTACTCCCATATACGCACAACCTCTACCCCATTGCTTACAGCCTGCTCTAATGCCTGAACACTATCTTCTGTTCTTGGTTCACCATCTACAAGCAAGGCATAGGCATTTATACCCTGAGATGTAAGGTACTGTGCTGCTACAAAGCCATCACCACCATTATTACCTTTACCACATAGCACTGCAACGGTAGATTTTTTGGTTGCTCCCATTTGTGATATAAGTGCCTTACCAACCTGCACACCTGCATTATTCATAAGCTGAAAATATGTTGAACCACGCTCCACCTGGTTTCTTTCAAGTGCTCGTGTTTGCTCGCAAGTTAATATCTTCATACAACTAACCTCCTATCCCCTTACTAAAACCCTTATTGATTTGCTTTAATAAGAGATATTTTTACTTCTGGCTTTAGATAAAGCTTAATAGCATTTAATGTTTTTTCATTTGGTGCAAACACAACCATAACTCTACCATATTTATTTGTCTGAACAATAAAACGATATTGTTCTGGGTCATCTTCGTATGTACCAAGCTGAAAAACCTTATCGCAACGGTCTGCGTTTAATCTGTTTTCGCTAAGCTTATCAAAACCCTCTATTTTATTTATATCAACACACAAGATTTTTTTGCGTCTGCGTTTAGACATAATTTTGTCTATTTGCAGATTATTATTTGTTACCTCATATTCATACTCTCTGTCTAAGCAAGTAATAACATACCAACAAAGATAGGTTTCGAATGCTGCACCTGCTGCACCTAAAAATATAAAATAACCATTTACTGCAGCACCTAATATACCACCAACTATAAAAACAGCAAAAACACTCATTATCATTATAACCTTAATCAATAAATCCTTTGCTGTTTTTTTGTTTTTTACAATTTGCTCAATATAAGCGTCCATTTAAATAATCTCCTTACTTTTTGAATATGTTACACATTATTTTAACACTTTATATGGCTTAAATCAAGCATATATAACAAAAGTTAAATCAATTTTAATATTTAAACTTAATACTATACTAATAGCGTAGTTATTTTTTGTTTATTAATTATAACATTTCGATTTTAAAATGGTGTATTTACAAAAATAAATTTTCACCTTAAACACATTTATAAAGAAAGTAACACTGTGCAAATACCATACCAAAGAGAAAGCTTGTTGTTGCTGAAATATGTACGGCGATGGTGCTGACTTCTTTACAGCTAAGGGTATTGTTGAAGATGTACTTAACAAGGCTGGCTTACAGGATTATGACAGCACTTGAGAAATTAGGTGCAAATCTGAGTTCATAATACAATATATTCCTAAAGTTTCACACAAATTTCTATTGATTTTTTGCAAGCTATATAGTATTATTAACGATAAGAAGTAATAAAAATGGAGGTGTTCTTTTATGGATAAAACAATGGTCTTTTCAATTGTAAACGATAAGGATGAGGCGTTCCGTAAAAATCTTAATCTTGTATATGACGCACTGCTCGAAAAGGGTTATAACCCTATTAACCAAATGGTTGGATACATTCTGTCAGAAGACCCTACATATATTACAACATATAAAAATGCAAGAGCTACTATAAGCAGAATGGAACGAGATGAGATTTTAGAGGTACTGCTTAAATCATACCTTAAAAAAGATTAATTACAGTTTAACAGTTAAGTATTATAACAGATTTAAACGGTTTTTAACATTCATTGTTTTAAAAGCAAACAGCACAAGGTGTATTATCTACACCCGTGCTGTTTTTTTGTTTATATTTTGATATTATCTGTCTTATATTCTAAACACCATTTAAAATCAATAAAAATTTTTCGAGCAGATTTTGTTTTAAACGAATACTGTTGCACTTCAAAGACTGTCTCTTTTCGTGGACGCAGTATGATATGAAGTGCAGTGCAAAATATATCGAAATGCTTTCTGTATTAGTGTTTAGTATTAAAATCTGTCTACAATTTATATTTATTGATATAAACTATAATTGGTGCTATACTAATTGTAAAAAATTAAGTAAGGTGATTTATTTGAAAATAACAGCACTTGTAGAAAACACTACACAAAATCCAACTATAGAAACAGAACATGGCCTTAGCCTTTACATAGAAACCGACAACCATAAAATTTTATTTGATATGGGGCAGACTGATATGTTCGCACGAAACGCCGAAAGACTTAATATCGATATTTCTTCTGTAGATATAGCTGTGCTTTCTCACGGACATTATGACCACGGTGGAGGTATTAAGAAGTTTTTACAGCTAAATAACAAAGCTCCTGTATATATAAGCAATCACGCCTTTGAGCCACATTATTCTGGCACAGAAAAATACATAGGACTTGATACTACTCTTATAAATAACAACAGATTAATAGCTGTAAGTGATTATTTTAAAGTTGACAGCAACCTCGAGATTTTTTCGTGCAATAAAAAAACAAAAAAACACAGCACAAATAGTTATGGTTTAAATATGGTACTTAATAATACTATGATACCTGATGATTTTTCTCACGAGCAATATTTACTTATAAAAGAAAATGATAAGAAAATTTTAATTAGTGGTTGCTCACACAAGGGAATTTTAAACATTATGGATTGGTTTAATCCTGATATTTTAATTGGTGGATTTCATTTTATGAAGCTTGAACCATTAGGTAATGGTGAAGCTGAGCTGAAAAAATCTGCTGAAATATTAAAAAGCTTTAACACCACATACTATACTTGTCATTGCACAGGTGTTGAACAATTTAATTACATAAAGAATAGTTTAGATTACCAGCTTAAATATCTAGCTTGTGGCGAATCTATTATAATATAAATTTCATTTGACACCATTTAAAACCACTAGTAGTTTTACAAACAGTTTTTGTTTCATACAAATACTAGCCTCCAAAAAAGACACTTTTCCTTTAATGTTATAGTACAATGTGAAGTTCATAATACAATAAAGTTCTGTATTTTTCACGCTGTTTATTATTACTATTTCAACACAAATATAACCCTTGTTTATTTTAATCCTCCATATTTCTTTGATAAACGAAAACAGGCAAAAACTTAGTTGTAGTTGCCTGTTTTCGCTTTTCTTTTTTCTGGATTACATCAATTATTAACCTAGAGCTATTTAATATTCATAACAGCACAAAAGCTCCCCTCAATATGAGGAGAGCTTTTGTTTATGCTTTATGTCGCTATATCTGTATATTTAATAACAGATTATGCTGAAACTTTTGCAATTGTTAGCTGGTTATTGCTCTTGTTGTATGTAAATGAGTAAGTACCACCCTTTGCATCTAGTACAGTAGCAGCCTTATACTTTGTTGCATACTGAACATTAGCCTTGCTTTCTACGATTGTAATACCACAGCAGTATGTAGTACCGAAATCATTAATTCTGAATGAGTACTTGCCAGCTTCAAGAGCTATTGTTCCTGTATATTTAACGTCATCTGTGCTCTCTAGATCAAGCTCGATATCACCAAATAGAGAAACCTTATCAGCGATTGGAGCATATACAACTGTTAGCTGGTTTGTAGAAGCATCGAACTTAAATGTGTACATACCACCAGTTGCATTGAACTTTGTAGCACTCTTCCAAGATTCCTTAAACTCAACCTTACCTAGGAAGTTTGTGAACTCTGAACCATTACATAGAGTCTTACCAAATGCATCAACTCTGAATTCGTATGTATCAGCCTCTAGTACTGCTGTACCTGAGTATAGAGTACCATATTCTTTTACAAGGTCAACATTAGCGTCACCAAAGATTCTTACATCACCAACACCTGGAGCAGCGTGCTTAAATGTAAGCTGACTTGTAGCTGTGTCGTATCTTACTGAGTAGATACCACCTGTTGCGTTAAAGATTGTTGGGTTTTTCCATGATGCATTGTATGGAGCATTAGATACGATATCGTCAAATGGGTAACCGAAGCACTTTGTAACACCCTTATCGTTAACTCTAAACTCGTAAGTACCAGCTTCAACTCTTACAGAACCTGTGTAAACTGTACCTGTCTTTGAAGCCTTTACAAGCTGAACGTTGATATCACCAAATAGTTCTACGATTTCATCAAATGGCTTATACTTAATTTTTAGAGTATCTGTAGATGCGTTATAAGTAAATGTATATCTA
>JAZSEI010000156.1:0-8429 GCA_045531635.1 Acutalibacteraceae bacterium | reverse complement strand
TTATGGCAAGTGGTATTCGAAATCAGAAACTACACCAAAAGAGGGCGACTTGATACTATATCGCTATGGTGGTACATACACAGACAAATACCACAGTGACCACGTTGGTTATGTGTACAAGGTGGCAAATGGTAAAGTGTACAGCATCGAGGGTAATACAAATGGTAGCAACGATACATCACAGGTAAATTACTGTGAGCATAGCTTGTCAGACTACCGTATTCACGGCTACTATAGACCGAACTATCCAGACACAAAAAACGAAAGCGAGGAAGCAGAAATGAATTTTAAAAAGGGCGATAAGTCAGACGGTGTTATGGCTTACAAATCAATGATTATTACAGCTAAAGCTCTTGGCTTGATTACTCAGTCAGTGAATCCTGATAATGTATTCGGTGACGGTACATTAAAGGCTACTAAGCAGGTGCAAGAGAAGTACAAGCTTGAGGTTGACGGTATTGCAGGCATTAAAACAATTACTGCACTGCATAATGCTATCAATGAGTCTATCGCAAATGTTCGCAAATGCGATAGAAACACGGTTCTTGCTGAAGCTAAAAAGGCAATGAGCAATGCTGTAGATGAACTTAAAGTGTGAGGTGCTTATATATGAATGATTTAATTAGTTACGGAACAAGTTTGATAGCAATAATCGGGGTGCTTGCCTTTGTGGTTTCAGTAATTACTCAGGTTATAAAGGAAATACCCTTAATTTCGGATATACCTACATCACTATTGGTAATAACGCTTTCTGTGTCTATAACCACAGCAGTTTATATAGCCTACGCACAGCATAACTATATGCAATTGCATTGGTATATGATAGCTGCAAGTATCATTGCAGGCTTTTTTGTTGCCTTTGTTGCTATGTTCGGTTGGGAAAAGATAAGTGATATCTATAGTAGGATGATTAAATCTAAGTAATTCACAGGGAGTAAGCGTACGAAGCTTGCTCCCATTTTCTTCCATAATAACGCTCCAATGTTATTTAGGAGGAAATAAGAATGAATAGTTTTATAGGTTGGGTTGGCGGTAAGAATCGCCTTAAAAAGTATATAATACCTCTTATCCCAGAGGATACAGAAAGGTATGTAGAGGTGTTTGGTGGAGCTGGATGGGTGCTGTTTGGCAAAGAACAGCACCCAAAGCAAATGGAAGTGTTTAACGATATAGATGGCAATTTAATTAATCTATACAAACAGATTAAATATAACTGCAATGCATTGCAAAAAGAACTGGATTGGCTACAGAGTCGAGAATTATTTAACGAGTATAGACAGCAGATTGAAAGCAATGTTGAATTAACAGATCTTCAAAGAGCTGCAAGATATTTGTATATCATTAAATGTAGTTTTGGAAGCACTAAAACCTCGTTTGCGACTGCTCCTAAAGGTGTAAGCGGTATAATAGATAAGTTACCTGCATACCAGAAGCGTTTAAGTAAGGTTATTGTTGAGAACAGAGATTTTGAGCAGTTAATAAAAACCTATGACCGTCCCAAAGCTCTGTTCTATCTAGATCCACCATATGTAGACACAGAAAAATATTATACAGCTTTTGATTTCAAAACAAGCGATCATCTTCGTTTAAACGCTCTTTTAAAGACGATTAAAGGTCGTTTTATACTCAGTTACAACGATTGTGAATTTATAAGAGAACTCTATAAAGACTTTAATATTATTGATATTAATAGAATAAATTTACTATCAAGTAATACAGAAAATCGTGGTAATTTCAAAGAGGTTATAATAACAAATTTTACGATATAAGTAATAAAATTACAAATATCGTAAGTAATGCACGCTATGAGTTATAATATTACTCGGGGCGTTATTATGGTAGTTAACCATTTATCCAAGCTACTCGGCGAGAAACGAATGACACAATCTGAGCTTTCTAAGAAAACAGGAATTAGAGCAGCTACAATAAACGAGTTATACCACGATATAGCTCGTGGTATCAGCTTTGAGCAGCTTGATCGTATCTGTGAAGTGCTTAATTGTGATATTTCTCAGTTGTTCGAGTACATACCAAATACTATAAAAACAACTGGAAAATCTCTTCTCTTAGAGGAGCACGGAAACAGAAAAAAGCACCTTTGATTGGTGCTTTTTTACAAGTATTTATAGTGATTATTTTACACAAACAAACTGAATGAAATGTATAATAATGCAAAGCCAGCTACTGAATTTGATAGCTGGCTTTTTGTATTTTATATGCAAATTTTTTGCATTTTATTTGCAATGCAACAGCTGTTTTTATTATCTATAATTATTAATCAACCTTTTTAACTGAAAGTGTTACCTTTTCGCCGTTAATGTTCCAATCTTTAACAAAGCCGTCTGTAACTGCTGTAATTTCAGTTGCAAGTACATCTGTAGAAATTTCAGCACTGTTTCTGTTGATGATTTCAGCAATTTTGTCATTATCTGCAACACCTATAATGATGTTATCCATAACCTCAAAGCCTGCGTCCTTACGCATTGTCTGAATCTTACTGATAATCTCACGAACAAAGCCTTCTTCTATAAGCTCTGGTGTTAGTGTTGTATCAAGAACAACTGTAATACCGTTGTCACTAACAGTATATAAGCCTTCCATCTGCTTAACATCTATTAGTAAATCTTCTTCGGTTAGCTTAATATCACCTGTTGAAAGTGTAAGTGTCATTGTACCTGTTTCGTTAAGCTCTGCCTTAGCTTTAGCACCATCAACCTCTGCAAGAGCAGTACGGATTTCACCCAACTGCTTACCAAACTTAGGGCCAAGTGTCTTTAGCTGTGGCTTGAATGAATATGATACAAAGCCTGAAACATCGTCTGTAAACTCAACATTCTTAATGTTAAGCTCGTCTTCGATAATCTCTACATAGAACTTATCAAGAGCATTTTCAGCCTTAACAGACATTTTACCAAGTGGCTGACGGTTCTTCATAGTAGAACCATTTCTCGCTGAACGACCAAGTACAACAATCTTTAGTACCTCGTCCATATTAGCCTCTAGCTGGCTGTCAATAGCTACTTCGTCAACCTCTGGGAATGAGCATAGGTGAATACTCTCAGGAGCAGTTTCGTCTAGTGAGCGAACAAGGTTCAAGTAAATTTCTTCAGCCATAAATGGAATCATTGGTGCTGATGCCTTAGCAATTGTAACTAATGCAGTATATAGTGTCATATAAGCATTAATCTTATCCTGTGTCATATCCTGCACCCAGAATCTCTCACGACATCTTCTTACATACCAGTTACTCATCTCGTCAACAAAATCCTGTAATGCTCTTGCAGCCTCTGGGATTTTGTAATTAGCAAGGCTGTTGTCAACTGTCTTAACTGTAGAGTTAAGTCTTGATAGTAGCCACTTATCCATTACAGATAGGCTTTCCTTATCAAGTGTATATTTTGTAGCATCAAATTTATCTATATTAGCATATAGAACAAAGAATGCATAAGTGTTCCAAAGTGTACCCATAAACTTACGCTGACCCTCAACTACAGCCTTGCCGTAGAATCTCTTTGGTAGCCATGGGGAAGAGTTAGTGTAGAAATACCATCTGATAGCGTCTGCACCGTAGGTTTCTAGAGCCTCAAATGGGTCTACTGCGTTACCCTTAGATTTTGACATCTTCTGTCCATTTTCGTCCTGAACAAGACCAAGAACGATAACATTCTTGTATGGAGCCTTGTCGAAAATCAATGTTGAAATAGCAAGTAGGGAATAGAACCAACCTCTTGTCTGGTCAACAGCCTCAGAAATAAAGTCAGCTGGGAACTGTGACTCGAATAGCTCCTTATTCTCAAATGGATAGTGGTGCTGTGCAAATGGCATTGAGCCAGAGTCGAACCAACAGTCGATAACCTCAGGAACTCTGTGCATTGGCTTTCCACAGTGAGGACAAGTGATTGTAACCTCGTCAATATATGGTCTGTGTAGCTCAATCTCGTCTGGGCAGTTGTCAGAAAGCGATTTTAGCTCCTCGATACTGCCGATTGAATGGTAATGACCACACTCACATTCCCAGATATTAAGTGGTGTACCCCAATATCTGTTTCTTGAAATACCCCAATCCTGTACATTATTTAGCCAATCGCCAAATCTACCCTTACCGATAGATTCAGGAATCCAGTTTATTGTGTTGTTGTTAGCAATCAGTCTGTCCTTAACGTCTGTCATTTTGATAAACCAAGAATCTCTTGCATAGTAGATAAGTGGAGTGTCACATCTCCAGCAATGAGGGTATGAGTGCTCATACTTAGGTGCAGAGAATAGCAGACCTCTTTCTTCAAGGTTTACAAGAATATCCTTGTCAGCATCCTTACAGAACTTACCAGCCCAAGGTGTTTCTTCTGTCATTTCACCCTTAGCGTCTACAAGCTGTACAAGTGGCAGGTCGTACTTTCTACCCACATTAGCATCATCCTCACCAAATGCAGGAGCAATGTGTACAACGCCTGTACCGTCTGTAAGTGTTACATAGCTGTCACATACTACATAGTGGCACTTTTTCTTAGGCTTAGCAAAATCAAATAGTGGAATATACTCTTTATACTCAAGGTCTTTACCCTTGTATTCCTCAAGTATTGTATATTCACCCTCGATAACGCTGTCAACTAATGCCTTAGCCATATAGTAAACATAATCTTCTGTTTGAAGCTTTACATAATCCTCGTCTGGATTTACACAAAGTGCAACGTTAGAAGGTAATGTCCAAGGTGTTGTTGTCCATGCAAGGATATAAGCGTCCTCGTCTTTTACCTTAAATCTTGCAATAGCTGAACGCTCTTTAACATCCTTATAGCCCTGTGCAACCTCGTGAGATGACAAAGGAGTACCACAACGAGGGCAGTAAGGTACAATCTTAAAGCCCTTGTATAGCAAGCCCTTGTCAAAAATCTGCTTTAAAGCCCACCATTCAGACTCAATAAAGTTGTTATCGTATGTTACATAAGGATTATCCATATCAGCCCAGAAGCCTACAGTATCAGAGAAATCCTCCCACATACCCTTATACTTCCATACAGATTCCTTACACTTAGAGATAAATGGCTCTAGTCCATATTCTTCAATCTGCTCTTTACCGTCAAGACCTAAAAGTTTTTCAACCTCTAGCTCAACAGGCAAGCCGTGAGTATCCCAGCCTGCTTTTCTTGGTACCATACAACCCTTCATTGTCTGGTATCTTGGAATCATATCCTTAATTACTCTGGTAAGCACATGACCAATATGTGGCTTACCATTAGCAGTAGGAGGACCATCGTAAAATACGTATGGCTTACCATCCTTACGCTCTTCAATACTTTTTTCAAAAATTTTGTTGTCTTTCCAGAATTTTTCTATCTGCTTTTCACGCTGAACAAAATCAAGATTAGTGTCAACCTTCTTGTACATTGTTGCAACCTCCTATAAAAAAATAAAGGTGTTTCATCCCATAACAGGACGAAACACCAAAGCTTCGCAAAACCACCCATTACAGCATACTACTATATGCGTTTCTTTTAACGGTGAAAAGCCGGCTACTCTTAATAACATATATAATATTAAATACATATATGCTTTCAGAAAGCAACTCCGAAGTGATTTGTAACCCAATGAAATACCAAGGCTCACACCAAACCCTTAGCTCGCTGAAAATCTTAGAAGGCTACCTGTCTTCATCAACATTTTTCTTTATAAAATATATACTAACATAAACTATTTCTAATGTCAATTACTAATAAAAAATTAATCAAACTCCTTCAAAATACCATTAATTTTTCTTTCTACCTTTGCAAATTCCTTAGAGGTTTCTATTAAAAACGCAAGATTATCCTTGCAGAAAACAGTATTAGCACAAGTAACTAAATCTTCAATACTAATGGCTTCATAAGATTCTTTAAATTTATGTGGCTCTGATATGGTGTTGTTAAATACGATATCATTAATATGGTAGCTGTAATTTAAAGTGTCTGCGTCATCTAGGTCAAAAAGCTGATTTTTAGTAAAAAAGCTAATCGAAGATAAATATTCATTCTGTGATATACCCTGCTTGATTTGATTAACAGTATCAAAAAATATTTCTAAGCTTTTATATAGCAGCTTTTTATGTACAGTGTATGAAATATAAAGGCGTAAAAAATCGCAATATGAGATAAGACTGCTGTAAATTTCATCGGTTACAGTGTTTTCTTCTCGCATAGCTATACCAAGCTTACTGCCACAACCCTCGCATAAAATACTTGTAAGCAAACGCATTGTTTCGTAATTTGTACTATTGTTAACATCAAAAAATACTACAACCTCGCAATAGTCATCACTACATTCTGAAAAATAAAAACGATTGCTATTATCTCGACTACAGAAATTTTGTGGTAGCTCAATAATAGGTTCATTTATATATTCACTAGTTGGTAGTTGACTAATAATGTTTTTAATAGTATCAAAATATTCCTCGTCATAATTGCCTGTAACAATCAAGCAGGAGTTTGAGCAAGTAAAATATTTCTTCTTCCAAGCATTAATTTCGTATGAAGTTAATGCTTTTACAATATTTGCGTTACCCATAATAGGCATAGAGTGTTTAGTATTTTCAAAATAATACTCATCAACCCAATTATCAAAGGAGTAGCTTTTGTTTTCTATTTGCTTTAAAACAACTCTTTTTTCAGCTTCAATGCTTTCATCGTTCCAATTAAAATCCTCAAGTATTTTAATAATAAGATTAATAGCTTCTTTAAAGAATTCTGGTACTACCTTCATTTTAAAAGAAACATAATCGGTCGAGGTTTTACCAGTTATTTCACACCCTAGCATTTGCATTTTTAGGTAAAGCTCTTTTTGAGATAAATCATTCAGCTGTCTGAAAAATAAATGCTCACACAAATGTGTAATACCGTTGTTGCTATCATCTTCATATAAAGAACCAACCTTAAAATTCAAGCTTATTACAACAGAATGTAGGTTAGGTAGATTGTGAGAGATAACAGTCATACCATTTTTAAGTGTTTCAGTTTGCTTAGACAATTTTATACCCTCCATAAAAAAGTAAGGTCTTAAATCAAGAATAAGACCTTACTTTACATACAAATATTATAAATTAATCCTTTTCCTTATAATACAATCTGCAATGGCAAAAGCCCTCAAAATCGGGGTCGTTCATCTGATCTTTAAATTCCTTGCAGATACATTTATTATCCTCTGTTTTTTCAAGTCTGCAAGGGCAGTAGCCATCCTTTTTCTTTAAGCCTTCTCTTATTCTTTCTACTATTTCTTTATCTGGATTTAACTTAATCATAAAATCACCTGTACTTCTCTATAATATCTAAAAGTTCATTTTTTGAACGATACCCAACGCTAGTGCTTACACACTCGCCGTTTTTAAACAGCATTAATGTAGGAATTGATGAAACACCATATTTCACAGCAAGCTCGCCCTCAGTGTCTACATCAACCTTGCCAACAGTTACATCGTCAAGCTCGTCAGCAAGTTCCTCTATAATAGGTGCCTGCATCATACAAGGGCCACACCATGTTGCCCAAAAATCAATTAAAACTAAGCCTTTATTGTTAATAACAAGTTCGTCAAAATTATCCTTTGTGATTTCAAATTCCATTGTTATAAACCTCCTCAATTTATTAAGTTTTATTATACTACAATTTTTTGAAAATACATTAAAAAAATGTGAATTATTTAAAATTTATTTATAAAAAAGCTATGCAAAGCTTACCAAGAATAGGGTATAGACTTTGCATAGCTTTATCTTATTAATTTAGATTTCTTTTTCAACAAGAGCAATTAATCGTAGTAAGTCGTCATAGGTGCATAGCTTGCCAGCTTCATTTCTAAAGGCAGCTGCACCGTGGAAGCCCTTTAGATAATAAGCAACGTGTTTTCTGGCTTCTTTCATACCTATTTTTTCACCTTTGTAGTCGCAGATCTTTTTAATATGCTTTTTCAAGACCTCTAAACGTTCGTGTGCTGTAGGCATAGGTATTTCTTTACCGTTGTATATATACTCATTAATCTGTTTGAAAACCCATGGATTACCAAGGCTTGCTCTACCAACCATTACCATATCACAGCCAGTTTGTTCAAGCATTTGCTTTGCTGTTTTACCACTTACAACATCACCGTTACCTAGTATAGGTACATCAAATTCTTGTTTTAGCTTTGCGATAATCTCCCAATCTGCATAGGGTTTATACATTTGCTTTGCTGTTCTGCCGTGTATTGTAATTGCAGCTGCACCATTGTCAACACAATATCTTGCAACCTCCATAGCTGTAAGTGTGTCATCGTCATAGCCTTTTCGTATTTTTATGGTTACAGGTACATCAACTGCATTTGTAACAGCCTTTACAATCTCACCACAAAGCTTAGGTGTTTTCATTAATGCACAGCCACAGCCGTTACCACTTATTTTAGGTGCAGGACACCCCATATTGATATCTAAAAT
>JAZSEI010000023.1:0-8417 GCA_045531635.1 Acutalibacteraceae bacterium | reverse complement strand
ATATTCATCACTACTACTTTGTGTTGCTTTGCTGTTTGTGCTAGTAGTAGCTTCACTGGATTTTTGAGTTGTCTTTGGTGTTGATTTTTCGGTTGATGATGCCCCAGCCTTTTTATCGCTTGAGGTATTTACAAATTCTGCCTCGCCTAATTCTTTAGATACTGTAATAGGGCTTGCTCCTGTTAATAAATCGGTATTGCTTGAAAACTGCCAGTTTAAATATACTGCTGCACCTAAGGTAAGCACCAAGCCAGTTAGTATTAATTGTCGTTTTCCAAGTTTCATAAAAGATCCTCCCTTTTATATTGGTTTAAATTTTATTGTGTTAAGCCTGCAACGCTTACTCTTGAAGATGATATATCAAGCACCTTTGTAACAGCGTCAACAATTTTTTCTTTTACAACATTGTTATCACCACCACTACAAACCACCAATACACCACGCACCTTTGGTTGAATTTCTTTAAGGAGCACTGTTTGCTGTGTACCGTCAGAAAGCTCAACAGTTATATATGTAGTGGTTGCTGATGTATCCTTCTTGCTTTCGGTGTTATCGCCCGAATTTTTACTGTCGTTTTGTGCCATATTCTTATCCGTGGCATATACCTGTTCTACTGTACTGTCCATAGTAAGTAAAACCCTTGTTTTACCTGCACCGTTTATCGAGCTTATTATATCTGCTAGATTTTGCTCAAGCTCGTTTTCGTATTGAGTTAGGCTTATATAGGCAATATCTGAGGTTTGCGTTACTTCGCTGTTTTCTTTTTTATCGGTAAATAAGCCTGACATTAAAATAAAGAGTATGCCCACTAAGCCAACAATAACAACAGCTTTAATAAATTTAGGATTCTTACTTAATTTGTCTAAGGTATACAGCATAGATTTATCATCTTGCATTTTATCACCCCACTATTACATCAGGTGTTATCCCTGTTTTTTCTTTTACTATCTCTTGAATTTCTACAAGCCTGTTTCTATCTGTGCTGTTAATATGAATTTCTGCTCTTATAATATCTATGCTGTTGTTCGTGGAACTATCCATACTAACTACTATTTTCTTGTATGCAATGTTATTTTCAGCTAGTACCTTAGAAATGATATTTTCTACTGTAGCTTTACCTACCTCTAAAGTTAAATCTTCGTTTTGTTGAGTAAGTGTATAATTATTATCGTCAAATTTAATATCATCAGCTTTAAAAGAGCCAGACTTAACTATATCGACAAACGGTATAATAATAGCCACTACAAGAAATGTACCAAGCACAAAGTTAAGCATTTTTGTAGTGTTTCCCTGTGGCACAAGCATATCTAGCACAGCACATATTATTGCTACAGTGCATAACGACGCTGCCCAAGAGCTTATAACGCTCATTAAGCTACACCTCCTACCAAAAGCATTACAGTTGATGAAATTATAAAAATTATCATACAGCACAGTAATATAGCTATTAAAGAGCTAATAACGGTTGCTATGCTTTTTAATAGTGCAATTATATTGCTCATACCAAAAACCTCAGCAAGTGCTACAGAAATATTTATTGCAACTAGCCATAAAACACACGATATTATAGCTGGCAAGTATATAAATCCAGTAGCAAGTATTGCAAAAACACCTACGCCCGATTTTAGCATTCCCATACAAGACCTCACTGTTTGGTAAGCCTCGCTTAATGCACCACCCACAAGTGGCACAAAGCTGTTTATAGCAAATCTGGTGGCTTTTGTTGTGGCTGAATCTGCAGAAGCAGATATTACACTTTGCATAGAAAGTATAGTGGTGAAAATCGACATAATAAAGGTTAAGCTCCATTTAACAAGCTTGTAAACAAGGTCACAAAAGCCACTGAGCTTAACCTTTTGTGATATTCCACCCACAACAGACATACCAAGAAAAATATTAAGCAATGGCTCAAGAAAGTTTGAAGCTATTTGCGACACTGCTGTGCCTACACCCATTACCATAGTATAGCTTGTAGCACCCTGCATAGATTGTCCTACCGATAGCATTATGGTAACCATAATAGGGGTAAAGATAAGCATAAAATCTGACGAGAGCTTAATAACCGTAGCTCCGTAATTAATTGTGTGGCTGATAGGCTCAATTAAAATTATACTTACCGAAAGTACAGAAACACAGTCAAGCACACTAGTAAGAGAAGACGAACCAATAGTAGTTTTAACACTATTTATAAGAGCAACAAGCAGTATTACACCAATAATTTTAATTACACAGTTTAGTGGTGTAATAGACTGCTCACCAATTTGGCTTAAAATATTGCTGAAGATTTCAGAAAAAGACATAGAATTAAGCTGTTCCCAGCTAGGAGAGGTTATACCAATAGATTTAAGCTGTTTTTTAGCTTCTTGGGGTAGCTCGTCTATTAATGTATCTGCACCAGAAAGCTTGTATTGCTCGTTGTAAATTTCTTCTTTACTCCATAATTCTTCGTCAGCATATACTACGGTGCAGGAAGTAAATAAGGTAATCAACCCTACTATAATAGAAATAATTATCTTTATAATACCACCACCTTTTTACAGTTAACCAGTCAATAAGGAATTAGCTGTTTCAAGGATTTTTTCTATTAGGGGTAGAGCAGAGATGAGTATAAGTATCTTACCGGCAAGCTCTACCTTGCCAGACAAAGCTGATTGTCCCGAATCCTTGCAAATGTCAGACGAAAACTGACAGATAAAGCAAATACCAACAGCCTTTAGCAAAATTTTTGCGTAATCCTTATTAATACCCGTTGTAAACATAAGGGCTTCTATTTTATCGGTAAAAAGTGGCAAGTATGTAGCAATTGATATAAGTATAATCACACCCGTAATAATTGACAGAATTAAAGAAATTTCTGGTGTACTCTTTTTTAAGGCTATTGCAATAATTGATGATATTACTGCAATTATACATATTCCTGCTATATTCATAGTTATAAGTCGAATAAAGCTTTAATGGTGTTAAACAGTCCACTTATCTGCTGTACAACCATTAAAAGCACAACAATCAAGCCAGCAAGTGTTGTCATCATGGCTTGTTCTTCTCTGCCACTTCGTATTAAAACCTGATTAAGTACAGCTACAATAATACCAATAGCAGCAATTTTAAAAATTAAATCAACATCCATTTTCTACACAACCTTTTTATGATTAGAATTAACGCTATATAATAACCAACGCAATCGCCATACCACTAAAAAAACCAAGCGTTTTATATAGCTTTGCTTTTGTGGTATAGTCACTCTCAAGTAAGCTTGCCTTGTTTTGAAATATATTTTTGTAATAGCTTAAATGCTCTATCTGACCATCAACATCAGTAGCACCAAGCGAATTACCAAATTGTATAATAATTGCTGTATCTTCCTTTGATAGTCTGTAAATAGGTGTTGCTTTGTTCACAGCTAAGCTCCAGCTGTTTGCCAGACTATATCCGTCTTCAAGGCTTTTAAGTATATCTTCTAAAATAGGCAAGCTATTGCTTATACTCTCACTTTTTAAAAGAGAATAAATATCTGCACCATTGTATCTTATGGCAGTAGATAGATTTACAGCTAAAAGCGTAAGATTGTTAAATAGCATTATTTTCTGCTTTAGCAATATTGACAGATAAAACCCTACAGCTGTCGTTGATGCTATCAGCAGAATACAGCCTATTATCTTCATAATGCTTCAACTCCTCAAGTCTGTATATCTCTTTTATTACCCCTGGTGCTTTTCTGTCTGATAAAAATACAATATATTCAAATGCACCAGTAGAAATCAGCTTACAGGTTTGTGGTTTTGATAGAAGCTCGTCTAAATTTGCACAGTGTACAGAGGCAATAACGCTTACGCCACTGTTAAGACACTCCTTTATTTTTTCAGCTTCGTCATCTGTGCCGATTTCGTCACAAACTATAACATTAGGCGATAAAGAGCGTACAGCCTGCATAATACCATCTTGCTTACGATAGCTGTCTAAAACATCGCACAAGCCTAAATCATTTTGACTAACACCCAAATAAGCACCACCAATCTCGCCTCGTTCATCAACAACACATACCTTTAAAGCCTTTTCGGTTGAAAGAACTCTTGCTATATCTCTTAAAAGAGTAGTTTTACCACAAGAGGGGATACCACAAATAAGTACACCACCATTGCTTATATCAACACGATTTAATAAACTTGCAGAAGCTCCCTTAAACTCCTTAGCAATTCTTAAATTAATTGATGAAATATCTCTGATTGATGTAATTTTATCCTCGTTATATACAGCTGTGCCACAAATACCAGCACGATGTCCACCTTTTAGGGTGATAAATCCATTATTGATTTCTGATTGCTTTGAATACACCGAATAACAGCATATATTCTGAAAGGTTTCGCATATATCGCTTTGAGTAGCTATAAGCATATTATTGTTATACCAATGCGATACAACCTGATTTTCAGTGGTGAGATAATAGGTTAAGTTTGCACTGTATAGGGTAACAGGCTTGTTTGTGCGAATATGAATCTCTTGTATTTCTTCTTTAATATTGTCAGGTATCTTCATAACAGCATTTTGCAAACGCTGATTAAGCCCCTTTGCACACATATTAAAACGCTCTACTAAATAATTATCCATTTTTTGTCCTCCTTTTTTACTGACAGAATTAAAATTTATACTATTTCAGTTCTAAACAGTGGTAAGATTTTTTAGCAGTTTTTTATCTGACGAATAGCATACCACAGCAAGGCTGACGCCTATTAAGGACAGGCTACGAAGACAAGTGAAAAATATGCCGAAAAGATGTCTACTTGTCAGAACTTAAATAGTATTATCTTAATATATCTGTAGTCAGTATTAAATCTTGCTAAATATATATGAAGAAAAGAAATGATATATACCAAAAATAAAAAAACAGTAACCTAAGCTTTATCAACTAAAAGTTAGGTTGCTGTTTTTTGTGATGTATTTACTTTTATGTAGTGTGTTTGTTTTATTCTATTCCTGTAAAAGCTTTATAGCTTGTTTATATTTTTCATTACGAACAAGAGCATACTCATCTATAGTATCAAGTCGTGATAAATCGCTGTTGTGCTTAAGGTCTGCAAGCTTTACAGACTTTGCTATAGGATTAGACTTTATTCTTACTATATAGTCCATATAAGGGGTTGCGTCATTGTGGGTAAGTAGCCTTAACGCCTCAATAATTTCATCACCAAAGCCCAATTTCTCTAAATCATCAAATGTAATATCAGTATCCTCTACAACATCATGCAGTAAAGCAGTAATTGTAGTTGCTTCGTCTGTCATTTGTTCAGCAAGGTGAAACGGATGAAAAACATAGGGCATACCACTTTTATCAAGCTGATTTTTATGAGCCTCAAAGCAAAGCTTTAAAGCCTTTTTTGTGTTATCTGTGTATATCAAATTATACTCCCCTTTTAATATACGCTACTCTTATTTAAATAAAGCTTAAGATTTATTTTTTTGTGAGCATTTTTCAGCGTCAATTGCAATTACCAGCATTAACGCACCAAGAGCATCGTTTGGATTAGCTACATCAATTATGTATGTGTCGCTCCAATTGAAAAGTTGTTTTGAAATATTTGCAACAGGAAATCCAGCATTGTTAAGTATCTGATAATCCCATCCCCAAAAGTTACCAGTTACATACCAACCCATAAAATCTACATTATACTTAGGCTTAAAGAATGAAAACTCCTTTTGAATACTTCCAATATAATTATTGCCCATATATATTTCGAACTTTGGCAAGAAAGTAAATATACGCTCTTTTACTGTTCCGATATGATTTCCGTAACAATCAAAAATCTTAAAGCAATGGCCCCAAGATAGCTGACCCTTAACTGTAAAAATTGTATTGCCTGATTCATCATAAATATCATAGCTATCAAACCAAGAAAAAATCTTTTGCTTAAATAATAATTTCATAATAACCCCCTGAAATTAAACTGAATTAAAATTTTTATAAAATATATTTAGTGTGATTTCTTTATAGATAACATAATACATTAAAAATTAAAAAATAAAAACAACTAATTTGCAAAAAATAAAGTGCATAATTTGCAGAATTTGAAAATTAAAACATCTGCTTTGTTGTATTTCAAAAATTAAACCCTATTGAAATAAAGCTTTATATTAGTTATCTCGCAAGCATTTTTATTATCAATTGCAATAACCAGCTTCAAGTGCAATAACCAGCATAAATGCATAAAGAGCATCATTTGGATTTGCAACATCAATTACACATATGTCATTCCAATCTGAAAGCTCAAGTGAAAGAGTGGCAATAGTAGCTCCAGAGCAGTTGAGTATCTGGTAATTCCACCCCCAAATGTCACCTGTTACGCTCCAACCATTAAAATCTATATTATATGCAGGCTTAAAAAGTGGAAATTTCTTTTGGATACGTCCCATATAATTATTTCCGGAATATATTTCAATTGTTGGTAATAATGTAAACTTACGCTTCTTTATTGTTCCAATATGATTGCCATAGGCATCAAAAATCTTTAAGCAATACCCCCAGGATACTTTACCTCTTATAGAGAAAATAGTTTTACCTTCTTCGTCGTAAATATCATAGTTATCAAACCAGGAAAAAAGCTTTTGCTTAAATAATAATTTCATAATACCCCTCTGAAATTACGTGATTTTGTTTTTTATAGGTAACATTATACATTAAAAATTAAAAAATAAAAATAACTAATTTACAAAAATAAAGTACATAATTTACAAAATTTACAAAATTTACAAACAATAACATATCCCCAAAAAACAAAGCCAAAAAGGAGTTACACATAAAGCAATTCCTTTTTGGCTGTATTTGTACTATATCTAAAAGCTATATAGTATAGAACATCTTGTTATTTTCTCTTATCCTTATCTTTTTCTGCTTCACACTTCATTTTGCATTTATCAAAGCTAGGGTTAAACTCGTAGTAATTCTTACTGTCCAGTCTGTCAGTAAGCAATCGTAAAGCCTCACCAAAACGCTGAAAATGCACAACCTCTCTGGCTCTTAAAAACTTAATTGGGTCAATAACATCTGGGTCATCACAAAAACGCAAGATGTTATCATAGGTTGTTCTCGCTTTCTGCTCTGAAAAGTATGGGTTGGCACTAGTAAAACTTTCCGAAATCGCAAAAATAATACATAAACTGACTTCATATTTACAAATATCAATAGTTAACTAACAATAAAATAAAAACTTTAAATCTGATGTTTCGTACACCTCTAAACTGCGAACTTAAACTTTTTATTTTATTGTTATGTCAAAGATGAAAAAAAATAACCCCAAACTACTGGCGAAATTATAGTCTGGGGTTTTCTTGTGTTATGTTTTATTTTGGTTTTTTGTAATATAATGCTCTGTCACTATCAGATACACCTTTTGTTGTAGGGTCTGTCACAACTCCTAAAAGTGCCAACAAAACAAATACCACATCGACAAGAGCGATTAGCTTATTACTAAGTTCACTAAGGTCAAGTTCTAAACCAAATAAACTAACCACAACTTGTATCAACAGTAATACAGTTGGCATAAATGTAATCCAAAAATGCTTATTCTTAAATCTCACAATCCAATTTATTTTCATTTTCTTGTCACCACCTCAAGGTCATCAATACGATGATTGACAACTGCTAGTTTTTCAGCTTGTAGCTTTGTTATTTCTTCAAGCTTGTATGTACGGTCGATAAGGTTATTATGCTTGTTAACCTTGTTTTCAAGTTGTTCCAATCGATAGTTTGTAAGCTTTGTGTTCACTACTACACCAATTAAAGCACCTATAGCAGAACCTGCAAAACTAATCAAGGCTACTGTAATTGCCTCTGTCATACTTACACCCTCAACTCATCAAGGTTCTTGGCTAGGTCGTCAATAAGTGCATTGTGACCTTTCATAGTCACATCAATTTTATTATTGATAGCATTTCTAAGTGCAGTAATGGTGTTTTTTCCTGCAATACCGTCTACTTCAAGGTTGTACAGCTTCTGAAATTCCTTTGTAGCCTTTTCTGTGCCATTACCGAAGATATTATCCTCTGCAACCTTAGTTTCAATCAAGCCAAACTTTTCAGCTTGAATTACTAGTGACTTGTAAGCCAATACACCGTCACCCTTATCGCCTTTTCTAAAGTTATTCATCTTTTCTTCCTCGCTTTCTGTTTTTATATCTGGATAGTTTGGTCTGTAGTAACCGTGAATACGATAATCTGATAGACTATGCTCATGGTAATTTACTTGAGATGTATCGTTACTACCATTTGTGTTACCCTCGATACTATACACTTTACCATTTGCCACCTTGTACACATAACCAACGTGGTCACTGTGGTATTTGTCTGTGTATGTACCACCATAGCGATATAGTATCAAGTCGCCCTCTTTTGGTGTAGTTTCTGATTTCGAATACCACTTGCCATAA
>JAZSEI010000047.1:0-15879 GCA_045531635.1 Acutalibacteraceae bacterium | reverse complement strand
CAATTGGTTTATATACACCTATACCTGTAAGTACAACACCAAGCACAACAAAGCTTACAAGTATTCTTGCTGGTGTAAGTTTTGTTTTATCAATAAGAATCTGACCAATAACGCAAATAATTCCACCAACCCAAAAGGCGTCTATATAGTCCATCATAATTTTAACCTGCTTTCCAATATTGATTTTGATAAACTGGAGTTTGTCGAGGAGTTAAGATTAGCACAAACCCAAACTTAAAGTTTGGGTAAAGCCTTTTTAAGGGCTTTTGGGGTCGAGGGGCAAAGCCCATCGTGGGATTTTAAAGGGTGAAACCCTTTAACTCATAGTTTTTCCTAAAAATGCCTTGAAAAGGCATTTTTAAATAATCTTGAGGAGTTAAGGGCTTTGCCCTTAAAACCCACGAGGGCTTTGCCCTCGACCCATAAACTTTTGAAAAAGTTTAATCAAAACTTTTAAGTTATCTCGCCATTAGTAACTGCGTAAGCAGTTACACAAATTCCAATTTATCTCTTTTTACTGCTTATAGCATTTTCTAAAAAAACTAAAATATACGCAAAAAACACCATTTTAGGTAAGAAAACAGTGCTTTGTTCTAATTGGGATAAGAAATCAATATGAATAACCAGCAATTTGTAGTAGATAAAGAAAATATTTTTTCATAATACGAAAAAATATTGACAAATTGGGTCGTTTATAGATATACTGTAAGGTGACAAACTGTTGAATTTTGTTTGTTATATATATCTATCTGGGGGTGCATAAATTGAGTGAAAATACTGTCGTATCTCTAAAGAATATTGAGGTAAAATTTGATGATGAGGTAATACTAGATAAAATAAACCTTGATATTAAAGACAGGGAGTTTATTACACTTTTGGGGCCTAGTGGTTGTGGTAAAACTACTACGCTAAGAATTATCGGAGGCTTTTTAGAGCCTGACGGTGGAGATGTATATTTTGAAGGTAAAAGAATTAACGATCTTCCGCCAAATAAAAGAAATGTAAATACGGTGTTTCAAAAATACGCCTTGTTTCCACATTTGAATGTTTATGACAATATAGCATTTGGCTTGAAATTACAAAAGAAATCTAAAGAAGAAATAGATAGAGCAGTAAAAAAGATGCTTGCAGTTGTTGACCTAAAGGGCTATGAAAAGCGTCCTATAGCTAAGCTTTCGGGTGGTCAGCAACAGCGTGTGGCTATTGCAAGAGCTTTGGTGTGTGACCCTAAGGTGCTTTTGCTTGACGAGCCTTTGGGTGCTCTTGATCTAAAGCTTCGTAAGGATATGCAAATAGAGCTTAAGCAACTGCAAAATCAACTAAAAACAACCTTTGTATTTGTTACTCATGACCAAGAAGAGGCACTTACAATGTCTGACAGAGTTGTTGTAATGAATAACGGTAAAATAGAGCAGATTGGTACTCCTACCGATATTTACAACGAGCCTGCTAATGCCTTTGTAGCCGACTTTATAGGTGAGGCGAATATTCTTAACGGAGTAATGAAAGAGGATTATAAGGTAATTCTTCAGGGTAAAGAAATACAGTGTAGTGATAAGGGCTTTAAGCCATATCAGCCTGTAGATGTTGTAATAAGACCTGAGGATATCGAAATAGTACCACCACAGCAGGGCTTGCTTGTGGGTACTGTTACAAATGTTGTGTTTAAGGGTGTTCATTACGAAATGGAGGTTAAATGCAACGGTTGCCTTTGGATTATTCACAGTACACGCTGTGAGGCTGTTGGCAAAGAAATAGGTATGAGCTTTATACCTGATAATATACATATAATGAATAAGCTTTTCCCAACCGAAAATAATATTTTTAAGGCTAAGGTTATAAGCAGTAATCCTGACGAAAACTCAATGGAAATTGACATTGAGGGCAACACAGTATTGGTAGAAGGTCATTGCTATGCCGAGGATGTTGTGCTTGAGGTTACTCTGCCACCGTCTGATATTTATGTAGCAGGCGATGGTAATGGACAACTTGAGGCGTATATTGTGTCTGTTATTTATAAGGGTGAATATAACGAAATTATTATGGAAACAGAAAATCATAAGTGGCTTATGACGAGTATGCAGGACGAGCAGGTTGCTACTAATGCACCTATTTGCTTTAAATTTGATAACGCCCGATTTGTACAGGTTGAGGAAAGCGAGGGTGTTAGCTGATGAAATCTAAAGCACCGTCATATCCTTACCTAATATGGATGCTGTTTTTTACAGTTGTTCCACTTGGTATGGTGGTTTATTATGCATTTACCGATTCGTCGGGAGCATTTACCTTGCAATCGTTTGTAGATAGCCTTTATTATAAAGAGGTTTTCATTCGCTCATTGTGGATAGCCTTTTTATCTACTGCAATATGCCTAGTTATTGCTTATCCACTGGCATATATAATGTCACGAGCAACGCAACAAAAGCGTAATTTGCTTACCGTGCTTTTAATGTTACCTATGTGGATGAATTTTATATTAAGAATTTACGCATGGGTTTTGCTTTTGCAAAATGACGGCTTGGTAGATATAGCTGTAGAATTGCTTGGTTTTGAAGTAGCATTGCTTGGTAATCAGGGTGCAGTTGTTCTTGGTATGGTATATAACTTTTTACCATTTATGGTATTGCCACTTAACTCTGTAATGCTTAAAATTGATAACAGATTAATAGAGGCTGCTGAGGATTTAGGTGCTAATAAGCTTAGAGTATTTAGCAAGGTTGTATTCCCACTAAGTGTACCAGGTATTATAAGTGGTATTACTATGGTGTTTGTGCCTACTGCAAGTACATTCCTAGTAGCACAGTACCTAGGTGGTACAGGCGATAAGATGATTGGTGATGTTATAGAAAATATCTTCCAAAGAGATAAAAATGTAGGCTCTGCCATAGCACTTGCTCTTATGGTAATCATTCTTTTGTTCATAATATTTATGAACAAGTTTGGTGACGAGGAGGCAACAGTGGTATGAGAAAAAAGAGTAATTTTATATCTAATTTATACATAACATTGGTAATGATTTTTCTTTATATACCAATTGCTGTGCTTATTTTATATTCATTTAACGATGGTAAAACCTCAGTTTGGAAGGGCTTTACACTTAAATGGTACATAGAGCTTTTTAATAACGACTCCATAATGACCTCTTTGTACAACACACTTATTGTTGCTGTGCTTGCAGCTATATTTTCTACTGTTTTAGGTACACTTGCAGCAATAGGTATTTACAATATGAAAAAGCCTGTACGAAGTTTGGTTACTAATGTTTCGAATATGCCTATAATTAACCCAGAAATTGTTACAGGTGTTTCGTTTATGCTTTTGTTTGCATTTTTGGGAGAAATGTTTGACTTTGAAATGGGCTTTGCAACAGTGCTTATTGCACATATAAGCTTTTGCACACCTTATGTAATACTTAATGTTATGCCTAAGCTAAGACAAATGGATAAAAGCCTTTACGAGGCAGCACTTGATTTAGGCTGTAACCAAAGACAAGCGTTTTTTAAGGTGGTAATGCCAGAGATTATGCCTGGTGTTGTGTCGGGTATGCTGATGTCATTTACATATTCACTTGATGATTTTGTAATTACATATTTCACAAGAGGTCCAAAATTCCAGACATTGCCAATTGAAATCTACACAATGCTAAAAAGAAGAGTGTCACCAACAATAAACGCTCTATCTACATTGCTTTTTGTTATAACAATTACTATTTTGATTATAGTTAATATTCGAGAAAGCAAGCTGAATAAAGAAAAAGGAATACAGGGCTAATATATATTGAGAGTAAAGGGAGAGTAATAAATGAAAAAGATTTTTGCTGTTTTACTAAGTACAATTCTTGTAGCTTCTACAGCTGTGCTATGTGCAGGCTGTGGCGAGAAAAAAGAAGAGCTTAATGTATTTAACTGGGGTGAGTATATCTCAACAGGTGAAGAGGGTACTCTTGATACTATTGCTGAGTTTGAAAAAAGATATAATGTAAAGGTTAATTACACTAACTACGAATCAAACGAAGAAATGTACAATCTTCTAAAAGAGAGTAATTCATCCTACGATGTAATTATCCCTTCTGACTATATGATAAGTAAGCTTATCAAAGAGGATATGCTACAGAAGATTAACTTTGAAAATGTGCCAAATGTAAAAAACATAATGGAGCAGTATAAGACAACTGATTTTGACCCTACTGGTGAATATTCAGTACCATATTCTTGGGGTGTAGTTGCACTTGCATACAACAAAACAATGGTTACAGAAAAGCCAACAAGCTTTGATGTATTGTGGAACGAAAAGTATAGTGGCAACATTCTTATGTTTAATAACTCAAGAGATGCTATGGCTATTGCTATGAAGCTAAAGGGTATTATTCCAACAGAGGTTACAACAAAGGATATTGATGTAGCAGCAGCTTATCTAAAAGAGCAAAAGCCAATGCTTAAAAAGTATGTAATGGATCAGGTGTTTACCGAAATGGAAACAGACCAGGCTGCACTTGCACCATACTACGCAGGTGATGTTGCAATTATGATGAGTAACAACCCAAACCTTGACTATGTGTTGCCAGAGGAAGGCTCTAATCTGTTTATAGATTCAATGTGTATTCCAAAAACTGCACAGAATAAAGACCTTGCTGAGAAGTTTATAAACTATATGCTAGAGGCAGAGGTAGCCAAGGCAAACTCAGAGTATATTGGTTATTCAACACCGAATCAGGCTGCTTACGATTTGCTTGATGATGAAACTAAAAACAATGAGCTTATCTATCCACCAAAGGAATATACAGATAAATGCTATACATTCTCTAACCTACCACAGGATGTGTATGACTATATGCAGGAAGAGTTCCTGAAGGTACAAAGCTGATTATAATACTAATTTAACACAACCCCTCAAAGATGTATCAATCTTTGAGGGGTTGCTATTTGCTGGTAAATTTATATAAGCTTTTAAAATTTATTAATATCGTATTCATATAATCAAATTATACTATATCTGATAATCTGGATATAGTTGAAAATGCTATAAATTCAAGAGTAGTAAATGTATAATCTGTAGGGTGTTATATTGACATTTGCTAAAAATAGTTTAAAATAGATATTATAGAAAATGGGTAAAAATCAGCTTGTAAGCATAGAATTTTTACAAGCTGTTTGCAGAAACATATTTAATTTAATTGAAAGGGTGAGATTAATTGTTCCAGATTTTTAAAGAACACAGTGGCTTTTGGGGGCAAATTCTAAGATTGGCTAAAAACGAACTTATCAAAACCTATAAAGGCTCTGTTATTGGACCATTGTGGGCAGTGGTAAAGCCGTCGTTTACATTGTTTGTATATTGGTTTGCTTTTGCACTTGGCTTTAGAAAAGCAGGTAGTGTAGAGGTTTTTCTTAACGGTGATACAGTGATGTTTGACAGATTCTTATTTATGCTGGTTGGTTTTATACCTTGGTTCTATATGCAAGACAGCATTGTGTTTGGTATGAAAGCTATAAGAATAAACAGGCATTTTGTAACTAAAATATCATTCCCGGTATCTACTATTATGACATACACCTTAATGTCAAAGCTATATGTACATCTTATGCTTTGTACAATTATGCTTGTAATGGTTGTTTTACTTAATGGTATGTTTACGCTGTATGCTTTACAGCTGTTATTGCTAATACCGTTAATGTTTGCATTCTTCTTGTTTTTATCGTGGTCAACAGCACCAATGGCTGCGTTTAGTGCCGATTTTGATAATATGGTAATGTCTATAATGTCAGGTATATTCTGGCTTTCTGGTGTTATATATAATTCATACGATATGAATAGTGAATTACTAAATAAAATAATGCTACTAAACCCTATTAACTTTTTTGTAAATGGCTATAGAAAGGCTATTATTTATAATCAGTTTATATGGAACGACCCACTAGAGCTTTGTATATTCTTAGCCGAGCTTGCTATAGTATTTTTCTTAGGAATATTTAATTATAACAGACTTCGAAAGAAGATTCCTGATGTATTGTAATTAGAAAGGTAGATTGCAATGACAGAAGCAAAAACAATGATTAAATTTGACAATGTGTCAAAGGATTATATATTATTCAAAAACGACCGTGAACGTTTTAAGTCTTTATTTTTTAAGCCTAAGAACGCTAAGCACCATATGGCTCTAAAAAATGTGTCGCTTGAAATACGCGAGGGTGAAAGTGTTGGTATTATTGGTGACAACGGTGCTGGTAAATCTACTATGCTTAAAATGATTACTGGTGTTGCGTTCCCAGATAGTGGTGAGGTTAATGTAAATGGCTCGGTTGCAGCTTTGCTAGAGCTTACAGCAGGCTTTGCACTTGAAATGTCTGGTAGAGAAAATATTTATTTGCGAGGCTACACACTTGGTTTAAAGGATAAGTATATTAAAGAGATAGAGCCTAAGATAATAGAGTTTGCAGAGCTTGGTGACTATATTGACCAGCCTGTAAGAACTTATTCAAGTGGTATGAAAATGCGTTTGGGCTTTGCTATAAATGTAAATATAGACCCAGATATTCTTGTTATAGACGAGGCCTTAAGTGTTGGTGATGCTACATTTAAAAAGAAGTGTAGAAATAGAGTTAGCGAGATAATTAAGACAGGTAAAACTGTATTGTTTGTAAGTCACTCTAAAGAAGCAGTAAAAGAAATGTGCCAAAAGGCTATATATCTTAAAAAGGGCGAGGTAAAATTTGCTGGAGATGTAAACGAAGCCTTTGAGGTTTATGAGGCTGATAAAGCTGATAAGAAAAAGAAATAATATATATTAGGATTTTTTATGTTTTTAGATTAGGAAAGGTAAGTGAATTTTTATGGTAACTGCAGTAGTTTTTGCAGGTGGTGTTGGTGCCAGAATGCAATCGGTAGAAATTCCAAAGCAGTTTTTGGAGGTTGACGGTAAGCCGATTATTATAAGAACATTAGAGAATTTCCAATTTCACAATGAAGTTGACAATATAGTAATTGCTTGCTTAGAGGCGTGGATAGATAAGCTAGATGAATATGTTAAAAAGTATAGCTTAACAAAGGTGCTAAAAATTGTACCTGGTGGCGAGAATGGTCACGGATCTATTCATAATGGTCTTTTGGCTGCACAGCAGTACGCTGGTAATAAGGGTGATGATATTGTTCTTATTTGTGATGGTGTAAGACCATTGCTTTCTGACGAGCTTATTTCTAACTGTATTAAAACAGCAAGAGAGTTCGAAACAGCTGTACCTGTTACACGCAGTATTGACTCTGTGCTAGAAAGTAAAGATGGTAAAACCTGCTCAAAGAGCCTACCAAGAAGCGAAATGTTCATTACACAGGCACCACAGGGCTATACAATGAATAAAATTATGTGGGCACACGACGAAGCCGAGAAGCGTGGTATCACAAATCCAATCTCAAGCTCTGAGCTTTTAATTGAGCTTGGAGAGGCTGTGCAGATTTTTATAGGTGATAGAGATAATATTAAGGTTACAACACCAGAGGATATGAGATTTTTAAGAGCGTACTATTACTACAGACGCTACGAAAACTTTGCAAGAGAGGCTTCACTTTATGGCATATAAAATTGATACTCTTATTCACGAGTATATTTATAACGATATTCTTACAGTGGCAAATGCAGAATTGCCATGGGAAAAGCTAAAGGATAAGACCATTCTTATCACAGGTGCAGGTGGCTTTATTGGTTATTATCTTACAATGGCTATGCTTATAAGAAATGACCTTTATGGTGACAATATAAAGGTTATTGCACTTGTAAGAAATAAAGAGAAAACAGAAAAACGCTTTGAAGATGCTTTAAAGCGTGACGATATAAAAATTGTAGTGCAGGATGTTTGCAGTGATATTACTATAGAGGATAACGCTGATTATGTTATTCACGCTGCCAGTCAGGCTAGTGCGTACTTTTTCGAGAACGACCCTGTTGGCACTATTGACGCTAACCTAACAGGCACATACAAGGTGCTTGAATATGCAAGACGCTGTGACGCTGTAACTTTATTTGTTTCTAGCTTAAAGGTTTATGGTACATTGCATACTGGCAAGGATAAAATAGAAGAAACGGATATTGGCTATCTTGACCATACTTCATACAAAAATTGCTATGCACAGGGCAAGCGTGCTTCTGAAACCTTGTGTGCATCATTTAACAAGCAATTTGGTATGAGCATTAAAATTGCAAGACCAAGCTATATTTATGGTCCTTCAAGCCTTGATGATGACAGAGTATGGGCACAGTTTATTGCTAATATAGTAAGAAACCAGAGTATTTTACTAAAGAGTGCAGGTGCTCCCTACCGTTCGTTCTGCTATGTTACCGACACAGCTACAGCTTTGCTTAAAATATTGCTTGACGGTAGAGATGTTTACCCATACAATATTTCGGCTGAACATTCAAATGTTACAATCAGAAATTTTGCAAAATGTGCAGTTGAGGCATTCCCAGAAAGAGGTCTTACTTTGTCTTTTGCAAACAAAGAGGACGAGAAAGAGCCTGTAATGTCTGTAATGGGTGCTACACCTGAAATACTAGACAGCACAAGACTTAACTCTATTGGTTGGCAGGCTAATGTAGACCTTACAGAGGGTATTAAGCGTGCAGTTAAGATAGTAGAGCTACAAAACAGTTGATAAACGAGGAAAGTATGGAAATTAATAAGGTACTTGGGCAATATGAGCTTGATTGGGCTTGCCATGTTGCTTCACATAAGGAATATCCTTATAACAAGCTAAAAAATAAAAATGTATATATTGCAGGCTCGCAGGAATTTTTCCCTAGAGCTGTACTGTATTGTTTATTTGGCCTTAATGACCTACAAAAGCTAAATATTAAAATTACACTGATAGGTGAAAGCACATCGGTTTTAAATGGTATTTTTCCACCATTGTTAAAGCGTGATGACTTTACCTTCAGACTTGCAGAAGACCTAGATAAAATAAAAGACGAAGCAGATTATTTTATTTATACAGGATGTTCTTGCAAGGCGTTTGAGCGTACTCCATTGTTTTTTATGGACGAAATAAACCGTATAAAGCAATGTCTTGATTTTGCTGGTAAAATAAAAGCAAAAAGATTTATTTTATGCTCTGATTACCGTGTGTATGGTAAGGTTGACAGAGGGGGATATATATCTGAAAATGAGTATGGAACACTTGATATTACAAAGGGTAGTGGCTATGATGCCGAGCTTTTGCAAACGCTTGAAGCTCTAACTGGAATTTACAGCAAAAAGCATGGGTTTGCATATACTATACTTCGCAGTGGTATTATGCTTGGTGCTGGTGCAGACTTTGATAATAACTTGTTCTATGATTTATTCTTAGCTGTTGCAGAGGGTAAGGAGATTGAGCTTGTAAGGTCACAAAAGAAATATTCCTTTACATATATAAACGACTTTTTAAATGCCTTGTTCTGGGCTATGGTAAAGCTACCAGAAAATGCTAAGTATAATGTTGTAAGCAAAGACTGTACAATGTCAACAGGTATGCTTGCAGAAAAGATATACGACCTATACCCACAGCTTTGTAAAATAAAGCTTGTTGATATGGGTCAAGACCCTAACTTTGGTGTGGCTATGAACTGCCAGCTGTTGCCACTTAATGGCTTTGAACCAGAGGTAACAATGGATGATATTATTCAACTGATGGTTACAAGCTATCAGAATAATGATATGTTTTTATATCAAGGCTCACATCAGGGTAAGCTAGAGAACATACAGCGTATTTTACTGGGCTATCTTCTTGATGTAGACAGAATTTGCAAAAAGCATAATATAAAGTATTTTCTCGGTGGTGGCACACTACTTGGTGCTATTCGTCATAACGGATTTATCCCTTGGGATGATGACGCAGATATTATGATGCTACGAGAGGACTACGACAAATTCTTAAAGGTAGCACAATCAGAATTACCACCAACACTATTTTTGCAAACCTCATATACTGATAAGCACTGTCATTATCCGTTTGCAAAGATAAGAATTAACGACACTATGTATGCAACCTATTATTCAAAATCGCATACTGGTATGAATAACGGTTTGGCATTTGATATTTTCTCTCACGACCAAACTGCAAATTCTAAGCTTGGTAGAAAGCTACATCTTCAATTTACACTGCTTGTAAGGTCTATGATATTCAACAAGTGGAATAAAAGAAAAACCGATAATGGTCATAAGGT
Organism: Acutalibacteraceae bacterium; assembly: GCA_045531635.1. Classification (GTDB taxonomy): domain Bacteria; phylum Bacillota; class Clostridia; order Oscillospirales; family Acutalibacteraceae; genus CAG-964. The sequence goes on along the minus strand of JAZSEI010000047.1, from coordinate 5,687 downwards.
GCAGTCGTTCTTTGCAAATATATTAAAGGTTATTACACCAATTCCAGTTTCTGAATGGATGCAGTACAAGCTGTTTAATATGTTCAATAAGAGAAGTGACTCTAAATACCTTTATGATGGTATGGGTAGAAATATATATAAGGGTGATTTCCCTAAGTATTATTTAGATGAAGCCATAGAGTGGGAGTTTGAGGGGTATAAATTCCCTGTGCCAAAGGAGTACGACAAGTATCTGCGATACCTTTACGGTGATTACACACAGCTGGTACTACCATGGCAACGCCAAACTTGCCACGATATTATGGTTATGGATTTGGGTCAGTATTGTAAATACGATTTGCCAAAGAAATAATGCGAAAAATAAATAAAGCAAAATAGTAAAACCACCATATCAAAGCTTTAATAAGCATTTGATATGGTGATTTTTGTTTATATATAAAATGCTTCCATTGTGTCAAGGCAAAGGCAGGCAAGCTGACCGTTTTCAAATACAGCACCACAATCTATATTTATATTGTTATTGCACATATAAATTTCTGGTTTGCCTGTAATAGATAGGGTAGGAGTGTGTCCCGTAATAATATAAATATTGTCGTTACTAAAATACTTTTTAGAGTAATCAAATCTACAGCATGTAAGCTCGTCAGCAGTGTAATCGTCAAGCTCTTTATCCTTGCTAAAATTCCCTAATCCTGAATGTACCATAATGAATAGCTTTCCGTTTATTTCTTCGATTTCGTAAAGAGAAAATTCTTCAATATAATTAATCAAATCAAGACGTTCCTCTTTGCTTAAAGATGTGAATTCTTGTATGGTAGTGCTACCACCTTCTGTTTGCCAATCTAATAGTGCATACATTGTTTCTGTGTCTATTTGTGATTTATAGTTATCTTCGGTAATATCTACAGCGAGCTTTTTTAAAAGATACAACGCCATAATCTCGTGGTTGCCCATTAAAGGATAAATATTTGCACGCATAGACATATCCTTAAGTATTTTAACAGGATGATTTCCTCGGTCTACAACATCACCCAAAATATACAGTGTGTCATTGTCTGTAAAATTGATTAATTTAAGCATTTTTATATATTTTTCGTATTCTCCGTGTAGGTCAGACATTACATAAATCATAATTACCCTCCTTAATTTTGACTATTATATCAATAAGTGTTAGAACTTTCAACTTAATATTAAAGCTAAAGATTAAATATGTGTATAAATAATAAATTTATTAACTAGGGTGTGGCGATAAACTAGCTTGTTAATAGTTTGTTAATAATTTTACAGCTGTTAAATTAGTGTAAAGTATAATGGTAAATACTAGAATTTAAGTTTCTGCTATGATATAATTCACTCAAATCAAAAAGGAGAAATTTAATATGATTAAGAAAATTATGTGTGCTTTTTTAATTACTACTACAATGCTTTCATTCGCTGCTTGTGCAGATGATAGTAATAGTACAGAAGATGAAAAAGAAGAAACAAAGGTAACAGAAAATGTAACAAAGGATGAAACAGATGAGGAGACAGAAGATTCAGTAGAAGAAACAGAAGACTCAACTGACACAACACTAGAGCTTACAGCTGACGATTTATCGATTTTATTTAATAATGGTGAAGATACAGAGAATCGTGTAAATGTACAAGATATGACAGGCAAAACCTTTGCAGAACTACTTGATAGTGGCTATGACTATATGGGTTATGCTGGTTGGGGAGATGAATATACCTTCCTTGTAACTACCGAGAATGTTGACGCTACAGCTAAAGATGTAGTTAAAAAGCTAGAGGGGAAGACAGTTAAAGAATTAACTGATAAAGACCTGAGTATAGGATATTATTCTTTTGGTGATTCAGATTATACCTATACAACTAAAATAGGCGATGTTGAGTTTAGCTTTGATATTGAGGGTGCGTCTGAGATTGTAGATAAATATAACGACGAAGATCCATTTGCTGATGTAGAGGATATGGAAGAGCTGTATGATAAAAAAATCAGTAATGTTGAATTTGTTAGCATTACATATACATTAAAGTTTGATGATTCTTTTGATGTAGATAACTTTAAAAATGGTGATGATTTCGAACTTGATAACCCAGAAGAACAGCTAAAGGATTGTGTTGTAGCAGAGATTTATTACAACTCTATCCCAGCAGATTTTTTACAATAAATAAAGTAAGATAGATATTACAAATTAAAATTTATCGCTTTGAGATAACGCTCAAAGCGAAGGAGAATAAGCGTAAAGTTTAGGTGTAGTTTTTTCAAAGGCTAGTGTCAGACTTTACGCTTTAATTTATTATTCTTAGCTAAAAATTAGTAGCAAATAAAAATAATTTTTAACCTCTACACTTTTTTATTGTTAAAAGTGTTGCATTTTTTCGGTTTTTTGTGTAAAATGAATATAACATAAATTATAGTCTTTAGAGTTACCATATTTTTGTAAATATTAACGCAATTAAGATTGAAAAATTAAGATTATCCGAATTTTAACAAATAATAAAGAAATGGTGAGGGATTTTGATATGTCAAATAGATTATTTCAAGGTGTAATTCATCAGATGAAAGATGCAATTGACAGAGCTATTGGTGTAATTGATGATACATCAGTTGTTATTGCTTGTAGTGAGCTTGGCAGAATTGGCGAAGTAATCGAAAGTGTAACAGCAGAAACACTTGGTTCTACTGCTCCTTTTGTGATTAACGGACAAACCTTTAAGGCTTTTGGCAGTGGTGCAAATGGTGATTATGCAGTATTTGTAGAGGGTAACGACGATATTGCACAGAAGTATTCACAACTTTTGGCAGTTTCATTAAGTAGCATTAAGCAATACTACGATGAAAAGTACGACAGAGCTAACTTTATTAAGAATGTTATTCTTGATAATATCTTACCTGGTGATATTTATCTAAAGGCAAGAGAGCTTAGATTTAATTCTGAAATTTCAAGAGTTTGTATGCTTATTAAGATTACATCTAAAACAGATATTTCTGCTTATGATGTTGTACAGAATTTCTTCCCTGACAAGTCAAAGGATTTTGTTATAAGCATTAACGAAACTGACATTGCACTTGTAAAAGAAATTCGCACAGGTATTGACTCTAAAGACCTTGAAAAGCTTGCAAGCTCAATTGTAGATACTCTTTCAAGTGAGTTCTATACTCATTGTGCAGTAGGTATTGGTACTGTTGTAACTGGTATTAAGGATTTAGCTCGTTCATTTAAAGAGGCTCAGGTTGCTCTTGAGGTTGGTAAGGTGTTCGACACAGAGCGTACTGTTATCAACTACGATAATCTTGGTATTGCAAGACTTATCTACCAGCTACCAACAACATTGTGCGAAATGTTCCTAAAGGAAGTATTTAAGAAAAGTTCAATAGAATCTCTAGACCAAGAAACTCTGTTTACAATTCAAAAGTTCTTTGAAAACAGCCTTAATGTATCAGAAACATCAAGAAAGCTATTTGTACACAGAAATACATTGGTTTACAGACTTGAGAAAATCAAAAAGCTTACAGGTCTTGATCTAAGAGAGTTTGAAGATGCTATTGTATTTAAGGTTGCATTAATGGTTAAGAAATATCTTGCATCAACACCATCAAAGTATTAATTTTTTAAGTTTTAATTATTAAAAGTAATAATCGCCGAAGTAACTGAAGCCTTATGTTACTCGGCGATTTTTAGATAAGGTGCTAAACGAATTTGGTTTGGTATAATATGATTATGCATAGGAGGTTTGACAGGTGATAGAGTTTATCAATGTGTCAAAAACTTACACAGACAGCGACACCCACGCACTAAATGATATTAGCTTTAATATTAATGACGGCGAATTTGTGTTTATAGTAGGTCCGTCAGGTGCAGGTAAAAGTACACTGCTAAAGCTTATTATGAGAGAGCAAAAGCCTACAAAGGGTGATATTATTATAGACGGAGAGACTATTAATAAGTTAAGACGAGGTAAGGTACCATATTTACGCAGAAAAATGGGTATGGTTTACCAGGATTTCAGACTTATTGATAAGATGAATGTTTTTGATAATGTAGCCTTTGCTATGCGTGTTGTTGGAGCAAGCTCGTCAGAGATTAAAGAGCGTGTAACACAGATTTTAAAACTGGTTGGACTTGAGCATAAAATGACAGTAAGACCAAGTCAGCTTTCTGGTGGTGAACAGCAACGAGTAAGCCTTGCAAGAGCACTTGCAAATAATCCTAAAATTCTTATTGCAGACGAGCCTACTGCAAATGTAGATGCTGATATGTCGTGTGAAATTATGCGAATTTTAAAGAAAATCAACAGCTTAGGTACAACCGTGCTTGTTGTTACTCACGACAAGGGGTTGGTTGAAATGTTTGGTGGTAGAATAATGGAGATTGAAAAGGGTAGGGTTGTTGCCGAGAGAAATATAGAAGACGCTTTACATAATACAGCTGACCAAACTAATGAAAATACTGTTGCAGACAGTGGTAAAGGAAACGACACAGAAACTGTGCATAAAATTGCAGGACTTGACGAGTCTGATGTAGAGGTTTTGTTTGCCTCAGGTAAAGAAGACAATGAGCAAGAGCCTCAGAAAAATGAAGAAAACAAATCACCAAGCATAGAGCCAGAGCCTGAGATAGAGCCTGAGCTTGATTTGAGCAAATATGATGATTTAATTCAAGAAATCAAAAGTGAACAGCTTGAAAGTTTGTCTGAAAAAAATAATGGTGACGATGTATAACAGAGAGGTTTTTGTATGAAAGGATTTGGCTATTTATTTAAGGAAGGCATTAAAAATGTATGGAGCAATCGAGGTATGTCGATTGCTTCAATAGGTATATTAATGTCTAGCCTATTGATTACTGGTGCAGCAGTTTTATTTTGTATGAATTTGCATGCATTGGTTGAGAAAATAGGCAGTGAAAATGTTATTACAGTTTATCTTGATTTACAGCTACCAGACGAAGATGTTACTCGTGTTGGTAAGCAGATAGAATCTATTGATAATATATCAAAGATTGCGTTTTATCCTAAAGAGGAAGCCATAAAGGAATTTGGTTCTCAACTTGGTGACCTTAAAAAGGAATTTGAAGGCAAAGAAAACCCTTTGCCAGACGCTTATAAAATTACAATGATAGATTTAGAAAAATACGACTCAACTGCACATTATATAGCTAGTCTTGACGGTGTGCTAAAGGTTAGTGATAAAAGTAACCTAGCAAAAACACTTACAGAATTAAGCAATATTGTTGCTACACTTGGTTTTTGGGTTGTATTTGTGTTGGGATTAATTGCGTTGTTTATTATTTCTACAGCAATCAAAACAACAATGCATTCACGACGCTTTGAAGTAAGCATTATGAAATCAGTAGGTGCAACAAATGCGTTTGTAAGAATACCTTTTATAATTGAGGGCTTGGTTTTAGGTGTGCTTTCTGGTATAATAAGCTCTGTGCTTATGAAGTTTATATACGAGGGTATTTTGGGTACAGTACAGACTAAGTATATTACAGCACTAGAGATTATCAGCTTTAATTCGGTAGTAGGCTATGTATTTGTAGGAATGGTTAGTGCAGGTGCATTGGTTGGTGCTATTGGTGCAGGTATTTCTATAAGAAAATATCTAAAGCTAGAGGGCAACGAGCTACTTGGCTGGTAATTTGAAGAAAAATTGGAATTTGTGTAACTGCTTACGCAGTTAC
>JAZSEI010000100.1:0-7867 GCA_045531635.1 Acutalibacteraceae bacterium | reverse complement strand
ATATTGAAATATTAACTAAAGAAATCGAAACACTTAATAGTACTGAAATGCACGATTTGGTTTTATTTTACTATAAGATTAATCACCAGCATTTTAACCTTACTAGTTACGATAAGTTTAACGATTTTCTGGAAGCCTTTGATAAAAACCCATTTCGTATTAATGACGACAAAGCTTTTAAGAAGCAACTAACAGAAAACTTGATTTCATTTACTGTGGATTATGTGAGTCTGATTACAGCTGTTATGTTGATAAAACGTAAGTTTACAGTAGAAGAAATTATTGAACATTATTATTCAAATGTTAATGTTTTTGGTAATGATTTGTTCTGATATGAAATAACGTTAATAAAACTTCATATTACCTCTCAATCAGATATACATAAAAAGGCTGCTATCACAAAAAGCAGCCTTTTTATATTTTATAAACCAAATGATTCAAAATAAATTAGTTAAGGTATAAGGTTAATAGTATGAAGCGGTGATGTTATATCAACCAATTCATCGCCTCATCAATTGTGCAATGTGCCGAAATTTGAAAAAATAAAAAATAAATGTGAAGTATTTGTCGCTTTTTGTCATATATAAATAAGATGTGTATCCACACACAACCCAAAACGTTGAAGAAAATTGAGAGAAAACCTTTGTAGTCCGTTGAATGGGATTGAGTTTTGTTGAATTAGCAAAACAAAAGCATTATAATTTGAGTTGTTATATACTTGGTTTTCTAATGCAACGACAAACGTAAATATGTAGATATGGGTAAAAGAAAAATCAAATGAATGTAAGGGGTTTTCAGAATGAAATAATTGTGTTGTTGAAGAGTTGGTTTGATTTTTTAATATAGTTTTATATAAAATAAAAATGAGGTGTACATGGCTTATGTTAGATACAATAGAATTTACTAGCTTGAATGACGATAAGGTTAAAGAATATTCCAAAAGATTAGAAACAATATTTGATTACAATGCAGACATAAATAAAACAGCATATTTGAATTGGCGTATAGATTCATATACAAATCCTAGAAGACAGTTTGTGATAATTGGCGAAGCGTATTTTTCAACTGCATATTGTCTTATTAAGAAATGTCTTGAAAATAACGCTGATAAAAAAGCTGATGCTTGGATTTTCCCTATTATGTTTAGCATAGTTCACGGAATAGAGGTGTATTTGAAAGCAATAAATGCCGGTCTAAATGTTATACTTGGAAAAACAAGAACTGATATTGAAGGGAAGCACGATATAAAACAGTTGTGTAGTACTGCAAAGAAATTGTTAATCGAATATAAATCAACCAATGAAAACTCAACTAAAAATGATATGTTTACTGCAATAAAAGTTATTGAAAACTTTATTTCAAATATTTATGAGAAAACTGATGATATGACTTTTGCTAGATATCCTATGGATAAAAATAAAGATGGTCATTTCTATATTCAAGTTCTTCAAAGTGAAGTAATAGATTTGGAACTGCTTGAAGAACAAATTGTAATAGTGTATAAGCTTTTGGATTTTATTTTTGAAATGCCTGAATTAGAAATGGAAGCAGCATACGAAATGATGGATGATTTTATTTGAGAAATATTTGAATACTAAATCCATAAATATGATTTATCATTTTTGTTTAAATGCTAGGGTAGAATTATATATTTTAGAAAGGAAAGATATTTGAAATGATTAAAGGCGACAGTATATATCAGGTGTTGCTTAAACACGATTTTGATTTGTTTTGTGACAAAAAGACAATTTCAAGATATATGGAACATCATTTGGGAAATTATTGTTCACAAATTATGGATGCAATGAATGCAGAAAATGATTTTTTAGGTGCGGATTTTATTGATAAATTAAAGTTGGAGATAACAACACTTGAACATGTATGTAATGAAATACCACTTATATTGAAATCATTTGAAGATGGTTATATTAAAGAGGCATATGAAAAAAGTGGAACGCTTTTTGAAACGATGAAAAAACATTACCTTTTAGGTTATTCTTGGTCTGGTAATGGTGGTAGTTTTTACAGAATTCGTTCAGGTGACTTTAGAATTAGACCTGAGAGCGATAGCAAAAAACAAAAGGCGGAATTGTTTCATATAAAAAAAGATTTAAAAAGCAGAATAGGTGCATATCGATATAGTATTGCTGGGTTCCCGTGTTTGTATCTAGCAAGTGATATGGAATTGGCTTGGTTTGAATGTGGAATGCCCAAGCAGTTTAGTTATTGTCAGATGGTGATTGAGGAGGGTGAAGAAGCTTTAAAGTTAATTGATTTGTCACATCGACCAATTGAGTTTATATCAGCTCTTAATCCATGCATTTTAAATCAAAAAAGGAAAAAATGCAAAGAAAAGTTGCAGTTTTATTATGATATTCTAGTTAGATACATAATTACCTATCCTATAGCAGCTGCTTGTTCAGTTAAGGTTAAGGATCGTGGTTGCAAATTTGTAGAAGAATATATTTTCCCTCAACTATTTATGCATTGGATTAGAGAAAGCGAGGAATTTGATGGAGTTAGATATAAATCATCGCTTAACTCTTCTCTGGTAAAAGGTATGGGTGCCGTGAATGTTGCTTTGCCAGCCAAGCGTTTTAGAGAGGATGGGTTGGACGAAAAGTTAACTGCCAAAATAGGCATTTCAGATATCGGATATTTTGATGTTAATAAGGATTTTTCCAGGTATGAAAAAGATTTGAAGGAACTCACTGATTTTAAAAATCAGTTGCGTGTTTATGGTGTTGAGGCACAATATGCTGGAGAATATATTTTTGATATTATGGATATATGTGAGTGTATTATCAAAACGTATAACGCTTTAATTGAAGGTAGATACGACAATAGTGAGTTACTATTTAATCATTTAGATCGCTTATGTGACCATGTGGATTTAATGTATTACAGTAAAGAAAATATTATTGATAAATGTATTAAAAAAGTTCCACCAACACATAAAAAATATGTTGATAAAGATCTCATGCTTTCTCATTTTGAAGAGTTTTATAAATTGGCATGTAAAATCATAACAAAACACGCTGTTTTTACTTTTCATTTTGAAAATATGGGTAATATAGAGCATATATAACAAATTGGTTTTGTGTTTTTTACTCATAACAGCTCTTATTAAATATAATGAATAAAAAAATGTCATATAAATTCTTTATTGGTGTTGATTACATTTCAAAAAAGAAATATAATGACATTATAATTTTGCACAGGGGGCAGTGTAAATGGATAGAAATAATGTTCAGATAACTTCTGACGGTATAAAAAATTCTTTGAAAAAATATACTCCACTTAAATCAATATGTGAATATATTTGGAATGGATTTGATGCAAAAGCTACAGAGGTTTGTATTGAAACTGAAGAAAATGATTTAGGGTACATAGCATGTATTAGGGTTACAGATAATGGCTATGGAATTGAGAGAAGTTTATTGGATGATAAATTTAAACCATTTTTTCAGTCCGAAAAAATCTATGACCCTAATGCAAAACTATCAGATGTCCACGGTAAAAATGGTGTTGGTAGATTAACTTTTTTTACCTTTGCTTCATCAGCTTCATGGACAACAGTTTATTGTGAAGACGACAAGAATTTTGAATATACAATTTCGATAGACTCAAATGAGTTGAATCAATATAAGCCTAATTCGCCTACTCCGGTTGAGAAACCTACAGGAACAATAGTAGAATTTATTAATGTTGATAGTGATGATTTAACTGCATCTAATATAAAAGAACAACTTTGTAAAGAGTTTTGTTGGTATTTAGAATTAAACGAAGAAAAGAATTATAAAATTATTTTTAATGGTGAAACTTTAGACTATTCTCAACTTATATTAGAGAAAGATTCTATTGAAATTGCAGAAGAGGGAATAAAACTACCTTATGAGGTTAAGTTTATTTGTTGGTGCAATAAATTAAACGAATATTCAAAGTATTACTACATCGATAGTAACGGAAATGAAAAAAATAAAGAAAACACGACCTACAACAACAAAGGTGATTCGTTCTATCACAGTGTATATATTAAAAGTCCGTTATTTGATGCTTTTGATTTTAAAAGTAATGGTGAAACAGAACAGCTTGACGTTGAAGGAAATATTATATATACAAAAAGAAGTGACAAGTTTCAAGAGATGATGTCTGAAGTTAATCAAATTCTTTTTGATAAACGAAGACCATTCTTAAAAAATCATGTTTCTGAAGTTATTGAAAGTTTAGAAATATCGTCAGCATTTCCTAATTTTGATGAAAATAATCCGTTATTAAGCTTTAGAAAAAGTCAAGTTGAAGATGTTATTGCTTGTTTATATGTTGCTCAACCGAAACTTTTTTCTTCAAGTATGAATAAAGAACAGAGAAAAACGTTTATCCGTCTTTTAGATTTAATTATGGAAAGCGGTGAAGTGAAATCGTTGTTCAAAATATTAGAAGAAGTTTTGGATATGGACTCAAACGATAGGAAAGAACTCGCTGAAATTCTCAGTTATGCTAGATTGTCTAATATAACCAAAACAATAAATATATTAAAAGATCGATATAAAGCTGTTGAAGAATTAAAATTATTAGTTTTTAACAAAGAACTTAATGCCAATGAGGTAAACCATATCCAAAAAATGATCGAAAGTCATTACTGGATTTTTGGTGAGCAATACAACCTTGTGACTGCAGCTGAACCGAATTTTGAAGAAGCGTTGCGAAGGTATATGCACCATCTTCACAAAGAATACGAGGATGCTGGTATTGAACATCCAGACAAATTGAAACAGATGGACATTTTTGCGGTGAGGCAGGATATAGGTAGTGATACTATCAATAATATAGTAGTAGAACTCAAGCATCCTGATATTAATCTCGGTGAAACACAACTAAGCCAAGTCAAGAAATATATGCGTGTAATAATGAGTGTGGATGAATTTAACGCACCTAATATGACATGGCAGTTTTATCTTGTCGGTAATGGTTTTACAAAAGATAATTTTATTAAAAATGAAATAGATAGTAACAAAGTTCATGGTGAAAGGTCTTTGGCTTTTAAAGTTAACAACTATAAGATTTATGTTAAAACATGGAGTGAACTTTTTGCTGAATTTAAAATAAGATATGATTTTCTGCTAAACAAGCTTTCTTTGAACAGAGATGAAATTTTGCGTAGTTATAAAACTGCAGATGAAGTAATTGAAGCACAAGAAACGAATACAGCAAAAATGCCAGAAGAAGTAAAGATAGGGAACTAATCCCTATCTTTATTTTTGTGTAAATTGTTTTATTCTATCTCCCTGCATTTTGATGTGTTTTTCTTGCAATTCTACAATATTTCCTTGCAGTTTGTAAAAAAACTATACATAGAAGATGGGATATGTTACCTTGAGAATGAATTAGTGGGTTAATTGACTTAAAGGTTTCGTAATGATATTATAATTTCTGAAAGGAGATGGTGTGTTTGAAAATTCTTTTTTGCGATGATGACAGAAAAGCAATTGATGAACTGGTTGTTGCTGTTTCAGAATATATGACTCAAAAATTTATAAAAAGTGAAATTGTTACAACAACATCTTCGAAAGAGGTTCTTGAGAGCAAAGATGTATTTGATTTGGCTTTTTTGGATATACAAATGGATGAAGCTGATGGACTTTCTGTTGCCAAGGAACTGAAACGTAGAAACGGTAAAGTTATAATATTCTTTGTTACCGATTATAAAGAATTTCAGGATGATGCTATGGACTTAAGGGTTTTTAGATTTTATGAAAAGCCCTTTGATGTGCAAAGACTGTATTCTGGACTGGATAAAGCAATGGAGTATTTAGATGAAACCTATGTTGATATATTTTTACAACAAAAAGGTATTCAGCTTAAACTCTCTGTTGACGATATTATCTATGTCAAGCGAGAAAATCGAAAAGTTACGATTGTTACCAAAGATTGTGAATATGACACCTTTGAAACATTAGAACATTGGTGTGATAAATTACCAACAACTTTTTTCTATTTGGTACACAAGAGTTTTTTGGTTAACCTTCATTATGTTACGAGCTATTCATATACAGAGTTGTATTTGGACAAAATAATTCGAATCCCCATAGCTCCGAGAAAACAGGCTAATTTCCACAAATACTGGTTTTCGTATTTAAGAGGTAGATGATATGGCATATAATATTTCCATTGCTGTTGTATATTTATTTGAATTGCTGATATCATACATTTTCTTTAATCAGTTGAGCGAGTTGAAAAAAGACAAAAAACTCACTTTGTTGATTGGAGTTTTGTGCTTTGGTACAGCAATGATGTTGAATGTTACGTTCTCGACAATTTGGTTGAATTTTGTTACTTTCTTTTTAGCCAACTGCATTCTTTCTGTTTTATGTTTTGAAATGAAACTAAAACAAGCCATATTTTATTCCGTTGTTTTAGATATAGTTTCAACAGCTACGGAATACATAACTATTTTTGTTGTATCTGTTGCTTCAGGTGAAGATGTTGCATATACCGAGAATCAGTATACAGCCTTTTTATTAAATGCTTTTATATGCAAAACTCTGTACCTCTTTATTTGTATTGTTTTAACACGCTTTATAAAGAAGAATACTTTAGCAACCAAGGTTCCGATAACATTTTATTTGTATCCGTTGGCAGTAGTTGCTGTTTTGTTGTTTTTATGGAACATTTATACAACTTACAATTTAACGGATACTCTAAAAATAGGCACTTCTTTTATTAGTGCTATGCTACTTCTTTCTACCATTGTTCTGTTTATATCTTACCGAAACAATATGGAACGAGAAAACAAGCTGTTACTTTTGGAACAAGAGATTATAAAAGCAGATACTGATAAGCTGTACTATCAGATTTTGGAAAAACAAAACGAGAATTTATTGATATATGCTCACGATACCAAAAAACATCTCAGTGCCATACGGAATTTAAACGATAACACTCAAATAAACCTGTATTTAACAAAAATGTCTGAAAACTTAGAAGAATACAGTAAAATAAATTCAAGTGGTAATCATTCGTTAGACGTTATTATCAGTAAATATGTAACAGAGTGTGAAATTAAAAATGTTCGCTTCACATATGATACAAGGCTCACTAATCTTTTTGAAATTGATATATACGACTTGGTATCAATTTTAGGTAATGTTTTGGATAATGCTCTCGAGGCAGCAGAAAAATCCAAGGCAAAATACATACAACTTTATACTGATTACAGAAATAACTTTGATATAATAGTTGTAAAAAACAGTTGTGATACGGAGCCTGTATCAAGCAACAATATTTTAAAAACCACCAAAACACAAAACAGAACTTTTCATGGTTTGGGTCTTAAAAGCTTAAAGAAAACCCTAAAAAAGTATAAGGGGGACTACTCCTGGGAATATGACCAACAAAACAAAGAATTTGTAACAACCGTAATGATACAAAGAGAAATATGAATAAATATCTTTTAAACCACAGCAGAAATGTTGTGGTTTGTTTTTTGTTGTCTTGCAATTTTACAGTATTTCCTTGCAGTTTGTAATATACATTTGAATTTTACTTTTCTTGATGTATCATCGAATTACAAAATGGTTAAAGAATAATGACTATTAACTATTAACTGGTTAAGGAAGGTGTGTGCCATGTGGATGATTAATTGAAGTGGGAACATTTATTTTTTGATTATAACAGGAGGTCTATTATGAAAAAACTTTGTTTGATAATTACTGCTATTTTAATATTAACCTTAGTCGGTTGTTCTACCGATAACCATAAGATTGATTCCCAATCCAATACACATGCCACTGAAACTAAAACCCAAATTCCAGTTGAAACAAGCATAGAAACAACTACAGAAAAAACAAAAGAACAACCAACTCAA
>JAZSEI010000061.1:0-9461 GCA_045531635.1 Acutalibacteraceae bacterium | reverse complement strand
GAAGTTTGGTACAAAATATGCCGTAAAGAAGTCTACTTTTTAATAGAGTTTAGTATTAGTTGATAAAGAAATCAGAAAGGAATATAAATTGTAGAATGGATATAAACGAGATTGACTCTTCTGAATTTTTATGAATTAGTCTTACCAAAGATTAGTTTAACGAAGTTATGAAAATTTCCATTCTTAGAATAAAACAAAGTTTAAAATATAAAAAGGGGATAGAATTGTGTTTACATTAAATAACAAAATATTGCCACCTTGTGCTATAGGTACTTGGGCATGGGGAGCAGGTATGAATGGTTCGAAAATGGTATTCGGCAATAATTACAGCGAAGAAGACCTTGATAAAACTTTTTACACTGCATATGATATGGGCTTTATTTTATGGGATACAGCCGAGGTATATGGTATGGGTAACTCAGAAAAAATTCTTGGTAGATGTATTAAGAATAAAGACAATGCTATATTATCAACAAAATATCTGCCATCTAAAAAATATAAACAAGGTAAGCTAGAGCAATCTTTAAATAATAGCTTAAGTAGATTAGGCGTTGATTGCGTTGATCTGTACTGGTTACATCAGCCATTTTGTTTAGAAGAGAATATAACCGAAGCAGTTGAGCAACTTAAAAATGGTAAAATTAAAAGTCTTGGACTTTCAAATTGCACTCTTGCACAAGCTCAAACTGCCGACAATCTATTAAAGAAACACGGTTTTTCATTATCAGCTGTTCAAAATCATTACAGCCTTTTAACAATGTCAAGCGAGCAGAATAGTTTGATTAGCTGGTGTAATAAAAACAATGTGATATACTTTGGTTATATGATTCTTGAACAGGGTGCATTATCTGGTAGCTATAACACAAAGCGAATGTTCCCTTTATTTTCAATAAGAAGAATGAGTTTTGGCAAAAGTAAATTTATAAAAATAGAACCACTTCTTGATTATCAGAAAAAGCTCGCTAAAAAATATTCAGTAAAGCCAGCTCAAATTCCTATTGCTTGGGCAATTAATAAAGAAATAGTCCCTATAATCGGTCTTACAAAGCCTGAATATGCTTTAGCTTTAGCAGACGGAGTTAAAATCCAGCTTAAAAATGACGAAATCCACCAGCTTGAAAAGCTAGCTAAGCAATCTGGAATTGTATGTAAAGGTAGCTGGGAAACAAATAGATAGTAATTTTTTGTACGACATTTATTATACTAATACCTATTTAAACACTAAACAACTTGTCGGCATAATTTACTCAGCACTTCGTCCTTCTCCTTGACAAACGTCAGCTTGCCTGCGTCGTCATCCTTGTTCTGAGCAAATTCTGCTCAACAATCTATTCCACCGTTTAAACAGGTATTAGTATTAAAGGTATTTTTATTAAAAAATAAAACGTATTCAAAAGGGGCAGAATCACTATTTTAGTGATTCTGCCCCTTGAATTATGGTTTGATATTGCAGTTTTTTGATTAACCAAGAATAATTTTCTGAATTAAAATAGCATCTAGAACTGTAACGTCACCACTAGCATTTACATCAGCATTTTTAAGCTGAGTTTCATTTAATGGCATATCGCCAACAACATATTTAAGTGCATAAATAGAATCGTCCAGAGCGATTCTGCCGTCATTGTTTGCATCACCAAGGGTTTGTATTACATAGTTATAGTGCATAGTTGCATTTGTAAGTGGAACATTAGAAGAAGCTATTGTTACTTTTTGCCATTTAGCTTCGTTACCAGTGTAATACACATCAGCAAGATTATCGCAAGAACGGAATGCACCTACAGCAACACTTGTAACATCGCTTTGGATTATTATGCTAGTTAAATTAACGCATCCGTCAAATGTATACTTAGCAATAGTTTTAAACTTAACAGGAAGTGTTATACTTGGTAGACTTGTACAATTAGCAAATGCAGAAGTACCAATAGATGTTAAGCTGTTAGGAATACTTATAGTTGTTAGGGATTCGCAGTTACTAAAAGCTGAGTTGCCAATAGATGTAACGCCGTTTGGCATTTCGACACAAGTTAGCGCCTTACAAGAATTAAATGCAGAATTACCAATAGATGTTAAACTACTAGGGAAAGTTACACTTGTTAGAGATTCACAGTTGTTGAATGTTGAGTTGTTAATAGTTGTAACACCCTCAGGTATTTTTATGTCTGTTAGAGCCTTACAAGAATTAAATGCAGAAGTACCAATAGAAGTAACGCTATCTGGAACAGTTACAGTTTTTAGAGATTCACAATTGTTGAATGCTGAGTTTTCAATAGCTGTAACACCGTCTGGAATTTCTACACTTGTTAGAGATTTACAAGAATTAAATACAGAATTACCAATTAAAGTAATATTTTTAGAAATTGTTACTTTTGTTAGAGCTGCACAGTTGTTGAATGCAGAGTTGCCAATAGATGTAACACTATCTGGGATTTCTACACTTGCTAGAGCTACACAAGAATTAAATGCAGAAGTACCAATAGTGATTACACTATTAGGAATAGTAACACTTTTTAGAGATTTACAGTTGTTGAATGCAGAGTTGCCAATAGATGTAACATTGTATGGAATTTCTACATTTGTTAGAGACTCGCAAGAATAAAATGCAGAATCACCAATTGAAATAACATTATTAGGAATAGTTATGCTTGCTAAATTCAGGCAAGAATAAAATGCAGAATCATCAATTAAAGCAATACTGTCAGGAAGTGTTACGCTTGTTAGATTTATACAATTCTTAAATGTACCTTCACAAATAGAAGAAACTCCATCTGGGATTACCATACTTGTTAAGCTTTTGCAATTATTAAATGCATTTTTATCAATAAAAGAAACTGTGTTTGGAATTTCTATGTTTGCTAGAACTTCACAATTGCTAAATGCAGACTCGTGAATAGAATAAAGATTCTTAGGTAGTGTTATATTAGCTAGAGTTTTGCAATCACTAAATGTATATTTACCG
This sequence comes from Acutalibacteraceae bacterium, assembly GCA_045531635.1. GTDB lineage: Bacteria > Bacillota > Clostridia > Oscillospirales > Acutalibacteraceae > CAG-964. Next base: position 6,505 of record JAZSEI010000061.1, on the reverse strand, counting down.
ATACTTGTAACATTATCAGGTATTGTTATGTTGGTTAGAGTGATACAACCACGGAATGCTGAATTACCAATATAAGAAACAGATGATGGTAGTGTTATACCAGCAAGTGCTTCACATTTATTGAATGCAGAATCATAAATAGCTGTTACACTAGTTGGAATTGTTACATTTGTTAACTTTTTACAACCATTAAAAGCAGAAATACCAATAGTAGTAACTTTATTTGGAATTGTTATACTAGTTAGTTTACCACAATTACTAAATGTACCCTCACTGATAGATGTTACATTGTTAGAAATAGTTATGTTAGCAAGATTATTACAAGAACGGAATGCGTATTCACCAATTTCAGTAACATTATCAGGGATTTTTACATCATTTAGAGCAGTACAAGAGTTAAATGCATATCCAGCAATAGTAGTAACACTAGTAGGTATTGTTATGTTAGCTAGGCTAGTGCAATTAGCAAACGCAGAATTTCCGATAGTAATAACGCTGTTTGGTATTTTTACATCAGTTAGTTTTTTACAAGAATCAAATGTATGAGGAGTGATAATAGTAACACTGTTAGGAATTTCTATGCTTGTTAGAGAAGAACAAGCGTTAAATGCATATTCACCAATATAAGTAACACTATTAGGAATTGTTATGTTGCTCATGTTAACACAAGAGGAATACGCATAATCGCCAATAATAGTAACACTACTTGGAATTTTTACGTCAGTCAGAGCTTTACAGCTACTGAATGCATTTTTACCAATAGTTGTAACACTCTCTGGAATTGGTATATTTGTTAGATTTTCGCAGTTTTGAAATGCCTTATTACCGATTTTAGTAATGGTATTTGGTAGTGTTACAGTTGTTAGATTTTTACAGGCATAAAATGCAGAATCACTAACAGAAGTAATTGAGTCTGGAAGCTCTACGGTAGTTAGAGCAGTACAAGAGCTAAATGCAGATTCACCAATTTCAGTTACACTTTCTGGAATTGTTAAGCTAGTTGCGCTAATGCAATTTGCAAACGCAGAATCGCCAATAGTAGTAACACTGCTTGGAATTTCTATGCTAGTTAGAGATTTACAGCTATGGAATGCATTTTTACCAATAGATGTAACACTATTTGGAATAGTTATATTTAGTAGGTTATCGCAATATTGAAATACATTATTACCAATAGTTGTAATGCTATTAGGTAGTATTACAGTTGTTAGATTCTCGCAGGAATAAAATGCAGATTCATTAATAGTAGTAACTGTGTTAGGGATATCTATGTCGGTTATAGTTGTACAACCTTTAAATGCATTACTACCAATAGAAGTAATACCTTTAGAAATTGTTACATAAGCTAAATTTGTACAACCATTTAATAAGCCATCGCTAACAGATGTAATACTTGCTGGGATGATTACATTGGTTAAACTAGTACAAGAATCAAATACATAAGTACCTAATGAAGTTATACTGCTAGGAATAATAAAATCTGTTAAAGCTGTGCACTTACTAAAAGTGTAATTACCAATAGTAGTAACACTTTTTGGTATATTTATACCCTCTAGAGCTTTACAATTATAAAATGTATAATCTCCGATAGTGGTAAGATTTCTTGGTAGTGTTACACTGGTTAAGTTAGTACAAGACGCAAATACATAATTGGCCAAATAAGTTATATTTTCTGGAATAGTAAACTCTGTTAGACCAGTACAGCCACTAAAAGCATAATTACCAATAGTGGTAACACTGTCTGGAATATTCATACTTGTTAGACCCTTACAATTATAAAATGCATAATCTCCGATAGTAGTAAGATTGCTTGGTAGTGTTATGTTGGTTAAGCTAGAGCAACCACGAAATGCAGATGCACTAATTGTAGTGATACAATCAGGAATTTCTACGCTTTGTAGTGTGTTATTAGAGCTAAATGCATTACTACCTATTTCTAATACAGGGAAATCGTTTATGATACTTGGTATTACAATGTTGTTTCTACTTTTATCATAAGACGTAATTTTGTAACCAGTACAATCTTTTGTTAATTCATAGGTCCATGTACCATAATCATCGGTATATGTAGATACAGCACCACTGTCGATAATATTGGTTGTTGCAGCTGATACGCTTAATGGAGCTGAAGCTGTAACGCCTAAAAGCATTGTACCTGTTAATAGGATTGAAGTTATTCTTTTCATTTTTTTGCCTCCATAAATTGTTTGTATGATTTTATCAAAAAACTAACAACGAATTAGTGATATTGCTTATTTGCTAGTTTTTTTATAGTATTAATCTATGTAGTTAATTTTAACATATATTTTTATCTTGTCAATATCACTTTTGCATTAAGTAATATTAAGAGTGCTATTTATTTAAGAAAATCATTACATAAATAGTTACCACCCCAGTTGGTAAAAGTTTTGGTGTGTTAATCACTGTAAATTTGATATTAATGTTTATATCGAATGTTGAATGGAAGTTATTATCGGTAAGAATTTGTTTGTCCTATATATGTGATATTTAAACGAATGTATGAAGAGATATTCTACTTTAAATAATGTTTTCAAGCCTGTTTGAGAAGACTTATCAGATAAAAACTTGAATTTCCGATATATGGTTGACAATTTCAGAATTATGGTGTATGATAAAGTAAACCCATGAGGGAGTAGCAAGCGTTCGACGTAACAAGTCAACATCCTGACAGTTTTTAGAATTGTCTGGCTTGTTTTAAATTGCCAGACTCATGTATAGAGATAGAACTATACATGAAGTCCATATATTTTAAATTATGAACCCAAGTATAGTTCAAAGCTATACTTGGGTATTTTTTATGCATTAGAGGTAAAGAAAATGAAAATTATTGAATTTGGAGATAAAAGCAAAAGAAAACTTATCCTCGTGCACGGATTCCAAAGTCCGTGGCAAGTATGGGAAAAGTATATTGAACATTATAGAAACGATTTCCATATTATTGTCCCAATAATATCTGGCCATGATCCCGAGGTGAAGGAAGATTTTGTTTCATTCTCAAAGGATGCTAAAAAGCTTGAAGATTACATAATTTCTAATTATGGCGAAAAGGTCTATGGTATTTGTGGTATGTCTATGGGAGGTGTATTTGCTGCAACCTTGTGGCAGAATAAAAGACTTGAATTTGAAAAGATTATATTTGATGGCTCTCCACTGTTATCTTTGAATAACTTTATGAAAAGCTTTACGCTTAACTTCTATCTTAAGGTTACACATCAAACACAGCAGAGAGATAAAAAGACCTTAGAACAGGCAATTAATATTTGTCCGAAGGAGCATATGGATAGCTTTGTGAAAATTCTTGATAATATGTCAGATACAACTATTGAGAATTGCTTGAGTTGTATTGCAGATTTCAAATTAAAAAAAGATATAGAAACACCTGATACGAAGATATACTATTTCCACGGAACAGCAATGAACGAAATGTTTGCAAAAAAATCAGCAAAGTGTGTTAAGAAATATTATCCAACAACTGTTGTGAAATGCTTTAAGGGTAAGGCTCATTGTGAGAACTCGTTATTCAATCCGGAGTATATGATTACAGAACTTGACAAGGCTTTGTTTGACTAAGCGATAAATTAAAACATAGAGAGGGATTTTTATGGAAACTTATAGTGAATTTTTAGACAGAATTAATTCATTCGAAAAAAGTGAAACTTATCTTGGCGATGATTATTTTAGAGGTAGTGCATCAATAGCTCTAAAGGTAGATAAAAATAATGGTTTTCAGCCATTTTATGGTGATACTGTTGTTTTCAATCTTGATGATAACACCAAGAAAAAATTAGCAAGGATTGTAGATAGTATATATTCTATTGCACCAGAATGTTTTTGTGAACGATTGGTTTCAAATACATTTCATATGACACTTCACGATCTTAGCAATTCGCCTGTTTTAGAAAACATAGCTGTAGAGCTTTTTGAAAATGAGCTTAAGGCTGTAAAAAAAGCAGAAAAAATAGCTGTGCAGAAAATCAAAATGAGAAGTAAATATATTTTTAATATGGTAAACACCAGCTTGGTTTTAGGATTGTATCCTATTAACGAAGAAGAATATAATAAACTGATGGAATTGTATTATCTATTTGATGATGTAAAAAAACTTGGTTATCCACTTACTCCTCATATTACACTAGGTTACTATAATATTAACGGTTTTAGTGTTGAGTCAGCAAGAAAGCTAGAAAACATTGTAAAAGAGCTAAACAGAAACGAAATGGAAATAGAGATAGAATTAGACACAAAAGAGTTGTTTTATCAGAAATTTTTAAGTATGAATGAATATATTAATATTTTCAGTTTAGCAACAGAAAATAATTAACGTAACCCAATATAACAAGCTCGATAAATTCTAATTGATAATTTACTTAATAAATGATAATAAATGGATTACTAAATAATATGTATAGAATTAATACGACTGGAATGTATTAGTAAAATCGAAAACTATTTCAATATTACAAATTTAAAATCTCAGCAAAAGTAATGTGGGTAGCATTACTTTTGCTGAGATTTTTCTACTTGTTAGAAATGAAATAGTATAATACCTATTTAACACTAGCCATCTTGTTGCTATAATTTACGTAGCACTTTATCCTTCTTCTTGATAAACGACAGCTTGCCTGCGTCGTCGTTCTCATTCTGAGCAAATTCTGCTCTACAATATATTTTAGCGTTTAAACTTATTTAATATATCTTATCAGTTTTCCTTTAACGCCTTTCGGATTCGGCTCAAAGATTCAGGAGTAACCCCAAGATATGTTGCTATATAATGTTGCTTTACTGTTTTGCATAGCTCAGGGTAATGCTTTTTAAAATTTATATATCGCTGTGTGGCGTTTTCTACTAGGAATCCATTTTCACGATATAGCTTATATCGCAACGCATTTTCCAAAAGTGTTATATACATATCTTTTAGCTGGTTATTATCATAAACAAGATCTTTTATTTTCTTTGTTTTAAAAATCATTAAGGTTGATTCTTCTAATGTTTCCCAGGTGGCTATGCTTTCAGAGTAACCAAATAAGCCTTCGTCCATACACATAGTACCTGCTGGTGCAAAGCCTCGCGTGATGTCGTTTCCGTCACCATCTACATAATAAGCCCTGCAAATTCCATTAAGAACTAAAGCAACATTGTTAGCTTCTTCTCCCACATTTCGTAGAATGCTTCCCTTAGGAATTATACGAAAAATGGAGTTATTTACAACTTCGCTAATAATTTCTCTATCAAGCACGAAGCCACTCTGCTCTGCCATATTCATCAGTTGGTGAATAAAATACTCTCTGTCCATAATTCTCCTATATATTTATCATAATATGAACTAAAGTGGTAATATGATTCATTATGTTGAGGGTAATCATAGAATTGATAAGATTCTTATTTTATACCCTAAAATATACATAATCGCATCAACAAAGCTAATAGTCCTATGATTAAGATTGCTGTTTTTATTTTTAAAAATTTGTTTAAGTTTTTTCTTCATCATCAAAAGCAAATTATCCTTACCATTAAAATTATTATAACAATATTAAATTATTTATATAAAAAATCATTCACCAGATTCTATCTCTTTTCTGTCTACCATCAAATCTTTTGCTTTTATAGATGGATGATGATATCGTTTACGCTTTTCCGGAAGACACAAGATTTTACTAATCATAGTATCAAGCTCCATATATGCCTGTGGTGTCTTAAACTGTATTGCCTTTGTAGGACAAAAAGCAACGCAAGCATTACATCCGTGACAATGATGATTCCACTTAGGACTTTTATTTTCCATAGTAATATTTCTAGTAGGACAAACTTTTTCACAGATTCTACAACCCTTACATCTGTCATCTGTGTAAAAACCTTTGTCATATTCATTTTCCACTGCCAGATAAGGTCCCATAACCTTGTTAAATCGTCTTCGTGTGAATGGTGACATTCGTGGGTAATCTCTTAATGTTTTCTCGCTTATTTCCTTACCAACTTTATGTATCTGCTTATCCATATATGGTATCATAATTTTCTCAGGAGGGAATGGGGGATATGCAATACACTGACTTGCAACACATCGCACTGCACGGCCATAGTCAAGTTTTGCACCTTTTTCTTCAAGAAGTTTCGCTACTGTTTCAAAACTTTTTCCAAGTACAGCAATATATGTAGCTACCATAAATATATAAGCGTTAGGATTAATGGTAAGCTGCTTAATGAATTTATTAAATGTCCCTGGCACATCCCATTCATATACTGGACATACAAAACCAATAACATCAGCATCTTTAGCAGAAACTTCTTCAGGATTATTGCGAACAGAAATGATTTCTGCACCACCTATTATTTCTGCAATCTTACTTGCTGTGTATAAGCTATTGCCAGTTCCACTGAAATAATAAATAATCTTTTTCATAAAATTACCCTTCTCATAAATTAAATTTTCTAAATATCTATATAATACTATTTCTATTCTAATAAGTAGATATCTTTTCGTAAATCT
>JAZSEI010000019.1:0-15474 GCA_045531635.1 Acutalibacteraceae bacterium | reverse complement strand
GTGCAGAAAAAATTAATTATGCAGTGGTAGGAATAGGAATAAATGTAAATACTACAGAATTTGATGAGGATATATCTGATAAAGCAACCTCGTTAAAAATAGAACAGGGTACTTTAATTGACAGAGCTGAGCTGTTTGCTGTTATTATCGAAGCTCTTGAAAAAAGCTTTGATGATTACTTTAGTAACCCTGATAACATTATTACAGACGAATATAAAAGGCTTTGTGCAACCATTAGTAGAGAGGTTACAATACAAAGAGGTAATCAATTATTAAAAGGTGTTGCCATAGATATAAAAAACACAGGTGACTTAGTTGTAAGGCTTGCAGATAATTCAATAACAGAGGTAAGCTCTGGCGAGGTTACTGTGCAGGGAATTTATTAGGTAAATCTATAATAAAAACCAACAGCGTATGGTGTTAAATTTATTCCATACGCTGTTGGTTTTTTATGTAATTATTTTAAAATTTTTAAATATAAATATAATATAAGTTTTAGTTTTCTTCTTGCTTTGACATTTCGTGCAAACAGTTGCGACAAACCATATGGTCTTTAAACATTGTAAGGTTAGATATGCTACCACAGAATATACAACCAGGCTGATATTTACGCATAAGTATTCCTTCATCAAGTGTAATTAACTCAAGTGATTCATTTTTATTTATGTCATAAGCTTTTCTGATTGTAGAAGGTATTACTATTCTGCCAAGTGCATCAACAATACAAACCTGACCCTTGTGGTTTTTTGAGTTCTTTTCCATTATCATTTCTCCTTTATCTTCCAAAAAAATACATTGCATATGCTTTTACAGCATTTATTTATTCTCATTGACATCATTTTACCAATTTATGGTTAATGTGTCAATAATATCTAACAAAGGTTTAATATTTATTAACATTTTGTATTTTATTTTACATAGGTGTGTAAATTATGATGAATTATATTTGGTCTGTATTAACGCTTGTTGCAGTAATTTTTGCAATTATTACAGGTAATGGTAACGAAGTAGGAAATGCTTTTATAAGCAGTGGCAAAGCTTCTGTTGATTTATTACTAACACTTGCAGGTACAATAAGCTTATGGAGTGGCGTTATGGCTATTGCTGATAGTAGTGGTATAACGCATTATCTTACAGTATTATTTAAACCAATACTTAAATGGCTGTTTAAAGACTATAAAGATAACAATAAAGCAATGGAAGCTATAAGTACCAATATAACTGCAAATTTAATTGGATTAGGAAACGCAGCCACACCAGCAGGCTTAAAGGCGATAGCGAGTATGTATAATGGCGAAAATAAAATAAACAACAGTATGGCAACATTTATAGTAATGAATACCTCATCTATACAAATAATTCCAACAACTATTGTAGCACTAAGACTAGCAAAGGGGAGTAGTGCACCAATGGAGATAGCACCATGCATATGGATTTCTTCGTTTTGTGCATTAGTTGTTGGTATCGTAACAGTTAAGCTATGTGGTGTAATAAGTAAAGGTGGTAGCTAAGTGGAATATATTGCGTCTACTTCTATAGTTTTTATTGTTGGTATAATAATTGTTGTTGGTTTAATAAAAAAACAAGAGGTTTTTCTGCTGTTTACTGCCGGTGCTTTGGAGGGCTTAAAAACAACACTTAAAATTGCACCATCTATTATGGGCTTAATCATGATGGTTACTTTGTTGCAAAGTAGTGGTATATTTAATGCTATTGGTAATGCTTTGTCACCTTTTTGTACTGCTGTGGGTTTTCCAGCCGAGGTTATCCCCTTAGCATTACTAAGACCTATAAGTGGAAGTGGTTCGCTTGCAATTCTTGATAATATATTAACACAGAATGGTGCAGACTCGTTTGCAGGTAGAGTTGCAAGTGTTATGATGGGTTCTACCGAAACAACCTTTTACACCATTGCAACCTACTTTGGCTGTGTTAATATAACCAAAACAGGCTATACTGCACCCTGTGCATTGCTTGCAGACCTTACAGGTATAATTATGAGTATAGTTACAGTTGCTTTGTTCTTTTGAATAAATTTTAATACAAAAAATCTCCTGTGCGTCATACACAGGAGATTTTTTTATGCAAATAATGCACTCATTTTATCAATTTGAGTTGAAACCGAACTGCTTACTGTGCTGTTTATAAATAAAACCTCAGATATATCATTTTGTGCTACATAATTAATTATGCTTCCGTTATACATTCTAAAATCAATAGAGTGAACCTCGTCATAATTATTTACAAGCCACGGTATAAAAGCATTGCCGTATGCATCTTTAACTACAAGTATTTTTTTACCATTTTCAGAGCTGTCGTTTATAATTTTGGTAACAGCGTTATCACCGTAAATAAATACATTATAATCTTTTGTAGTTTCGTTGTATATATTTCTGTACTCTTTCCACTTTGATGTGTTGTTTTTCAGTACACTCATAGTGTATGATTTTGGAATATCATAATAGGTTATGGTGTCGGGATTATTAACAAGCACCTCTGCATTTGTAGATGTATAAAGCGAGCCTATATAATTTGTAATTTGATTAGATGTTAGGTCTGTTAATTTTACAGGAGATTCGTCTGCTATTTCGCAGAATTTTTCATAAGCGTAATATGCACCCAGTGCAGTCCAGCGATGGTCGGTGTTTAAGTATATAGCTTCTTTCTTTTTATTTTCGAATATATCATATACATTAATTGCGTTAACCTTTGAGGAGTAAGAACTAAAAATTTCTTCAAGATATCTCTTTTGGTCGGTTGTAGCTAATGTTTTTTCTAATCTGTCTGGCAAGCCAAATGCTGTGTGTGTTGGTACAACAAGATTATACACAGTTACATTACTGCCTAGCTTGTTTTTATAATGAGAAATTGCACCTGCATAAGAGGTTGCAGCACTTTGTGAGGCTTGAAAGGTTTCAAACGCTTTGTTATTCCAAATATATACCCCCTGAGTAGTTAAATAGCCGTTTTCTCCGTTGTCGGGTATATCATCAGGGTTTGGCTGTGGATTTTTATTTGAAGTATTGGTAAGTGTATTAGCTTGCTGTGATTGATTATCAGGATTTTTCGAGGAATTAATAGCCTTGTTTATACAAGATGAGCTAATACCAAAAATAAGCAAAATTATTGCAATTAAAGCGATTATCGAAAAAAGCTGTTTTCTTGCTTTAGCTTTTTTTATTTCCTCTTTGCGTTTTCTCCTACGATGTATTTGTCTTTCAACTAATCGTTGCTGATTGCTATTATCAGCTATTTTTCTTCTTCTTTTGCTCACTATATCACCCCTTAATCTTTAAATATTGTATAGCCAATTATAATTTAAAAAATGATTTTTTTCAAGAATATTCATACTATTTTAACAAATTGTGTTTTTATACTAAACACAATTTAAAATCAGAAAATCTGCCGAAAAGATTTCTGTGTTTTAAACAGGGGTTAGTGTTAGCGTGAATTATTATTTGGCATTGAAAGTGGCAGAAAACAATTAGCAAGCTAGAGGAGAGCTATTATAAAAAAGACGGACAGAGTAAAATCTGTCCGTCAAAAATTAATTATTGTACTGTTCCAGTAAATGCTTCTGTTGCTGCTTCTGTTGCAGGCTCAGTAATAAACATAGTCATAGGATACTTCTCAAGTGCAGCAGTATTTACTTGGCACTTATATGCTTTTGCATCCTTCATAAGTTCATCCTGAAATTCGTCGATTTTCATTTCTGTGATAACAGCAGTCTTTAAATCAACGTCTGTTTCAAGATTTTTAGCTTCATTTTGAATGTCGCCTCTGTAAATTACATAGCAAATAGGAGCCTCTCCATCTTCACCAATTGTAATATAAGTAGCATCGTTATCCTTCATACCCTCAAGAGCTGTTATTACCTCTTCAGGTAGTCCAGATTTGTCTAGCATATTAGTAGCTGTGTAGCTTGGATCGGATTCAATGCTGTAGTCAGACATATATGTATTTACTGCATCGTTAAAGGTTTTACCACCTTTGATTTCGTCAACATATTTCTGTAGATCAGCTTTAACTGCTTTTACATCGTCTGCTGATAATTTGTTAGTAACTACAGCATCATTTTCATCAGTTGTTTCTGTATAAAGTCTTACTGAGAAGTAGCTGTAATTTACATAGTTTTCTGTATAGTGCTTTTTAAGCTCGTCTAGCTTAACCTCTTTTTCGCCACCCTCTGTAAGATACATAGCGTCAAAAATAGCCTCTATCTTAGCAGGAGTTTCTCCGTAGGATTTTACAAAAGAATCCTTGCTTATGCCAAAGCTCTCTAAAGATGTTGAAATTGAAGCCCATGTTGAATCTGTGTTAGCTTTGTATTCTGCAATTTGCTGAGGAGTTAGCTTTAATCCCATATCCTTGAAAAGCTTATTTACATATAGGTGATGTCTACATGTTTCGTCAGTTTTAGCAGTTATATACTCTGACGCTTTCATTTCTTTTCCATCATCATCCTTAAGTACCTGACCTAAGAAATCGCCTGTTGCACTGTTAAGCTTTAAAGAAGCGTCGCTGAATGCCATATATTCATAAAGAATGTATGAGCCTATTGATAGGGTTGAATTTTCGTCTTTATATGACCAAGAATAATCATTTGGATACTTACCAAAAACTGTAGCCTGAGTACAGCCACTTAGTGCAGAGCCAACCATTAAAGCAGATAGAGCCACTGCAGCTGATTTTTTGATTATTTTCATTAGTATCAGTCCTTTCTATTATTAACCTAATTATTATACACTCTTTGTCTTTTTTTGTCTATCTAAAATCTAAATCTTTTCTAAAATTTACAAAATATTTGCTAAGTTATTGTGCGATTTAATTATATGAAAGTTTGCTAAATTTAGCAAAGTTAAAAATATGAAATTTTGGTAAGCTTAACTTGCAAAATTTAAAAAATCTTTCTTGATTTTTTTATTAGATAGTATTAAACTAATTGATATATAAACATATAGGGAGGCGTATGTATGGTTGATTCATTGATGACAAGAATAGAAGCGTTAATGCCTAAGTTTTCAAAGGGACAAAAATTGATTGCTAAATATATTCAAACAGAATATGGTCAAGCTGCTTTTATGACAGCTGCAAAGCTTGGTGAAACTGTTGGTGTAAGCGAGTCTACTGTTGTAAGATTTGCTACAGAATTAGGCTATAGTGGTTACCCTAAAATGCAACAGGCAATGCAAGAGATGATAAGAGATAAGCTTACATCATTTCAGCGTATAGAGGTTAGCCAAAGCAGAATAGGTAATGGTAGTGTTATTGAACATGTGCTTAACAGTGATATTGACAATATAAAGCAAACAATAGAAGAAACCTCCCGTGAGGATTTTAAAAAATCTGTAAAAGCTATTTGTAACGCTAAAACTATATACATATATGGCTTGCGTAGCTCGTCAGCATTGGCTAGCTTTTTGGGTTATTATCTTGGTCTTATATTTGGTAATGTAAAGGTTATATCAACTGCTGACCGTGCAAGACTTTATGAAGAAATGAACAGAATTAACGAAGATGATGTTATGATTGCAATAAGCTTCCCAAGATATTCTCACCATGTGTCAACAGCTATGAAATTTGCTATGGATAGAAATGCAAATGTTATTGCAATTACAGATAGTATGAATTCACCAATTGCACAGGTTTCAAAATATGTATTGCTTGCAAGAAGTGATATGGCTACAATAGTAGACTCATTAGTTGCACCATTAAGCTTAATAAATGCATTAATTGTTGCTACAGTTATCGAACGAAAAGATGATGTTGTAGAAACCTTTAAAGAGCTAGAAAAAATATGGTATAACTATGGTGTGTATACGGATAAGCCATTTAGTGATAATTTCCAATCAGAAAACGAGGTATAATTATATGACCCCAACTAAAATAATAGTTATCGGTGCTGGTGCAGCAGGAATGTTTTGTGCAGGACATTGTGCTATGTATGGTGCTGATGTAACCATTATAGAGAAAAACCAAAGAGTAGGCAGAAAAATAATGATAACTGGCAAGGGTAGATGCAATGTAACAAATAATTGCGATGCTAATACCTTTATAGCTAATGTGCCAACTAATGGTAAATTTCTATATAGTGCAATAAATTCATTTGGCACAGAAGATGTGATAAGCTTTTTTGAAGGTAGAGGTCTGCCATTAAAAACAGAGCGTGGCAACAGAGTTTTCCCAGTATCGGACAAAGCACGTGATGTTGTAGACAGCCTACACGACTTTGTAAATGAATATAACTGTAAGATAATTAATGACGATGTAAAATCTTTGATTATAACGGATAATACCGTTAAGGGTGTACGCACAACAAATGGTACAGAGTATTATTGCGATAAGGTTGTTGTTGCAACTGGTGGTAAGTCATACCCACTTACAGGCTCAACTGGTACAGGATATAATTTTGCAAGGCAAGCAGGACATACAATAATAACACCAAAGCCATCATTAGTGCCTATTGTGTCACCAAATGGTTTATGCAAAAGCTTGCAAGGCTTAGCACTAAAAAATATATCACTTGCTGTTATTTCAAAAACTGACAAATCTGTGTTGTACAGCGATTTTGGCGAAATGCTGTTTACGCATTTTGGTTTAAGTGGACCAGTTGTGTTAAGCTCGTCAGCACACCTTGCGAATAAAAAGGTAGATGATTATTATATTTCAATAGACCTAAAGCCAGCACTTACCGAAAAACAGCTTGATGCAAGAGTGCTACGAGATTTTGAGTTATTTATAAACAGAGATATCCAAAATTCACTTGGTAAACTGTTACCAGCAAAAATTATTAATGCTGTAATAGAAAAATCTGGAATACCTTTTGATACAAAGTGTAATTCAATTACAAAAGAACAGCGTCACAAGCTGGTTGAGGTTATAAAGAATTTCACAGTAGAAATAAGTGGTTTCAGACCGATTGAAGAAGCTATAATAACCTCTGGTGGAGTAAGCACAAAAGAGATTAACCCTAAAACAATGGAATCAAAGCTTTGCAAGGGCTTGTACTTTGCAGGCGAGGTTATAGATGTAGACGCATATACTGGTGGTTTTAACTTACAAATTGCATTTAGCACAGGCTATCTTGCAGGTATAAGTAGTGCGTGTGATTATTAAGTAAAAAAACTCAGGCTTTTAGTTAGAGCCTGAGTTTTTTGTGTAGTTAATAACAAATTGGAATTTGTGTAACTGCTTACGCAGTTACTAATGGCGAGATAACTTGAAAGTTTTGATTAAACTTTTTCAAAAGTTTATGGGTCGAGGGCAACGCCCTCGTGGGATTTTAAAGGGCGAAGCCCTTTAACTTCTCGTTTATTCCTAAAATGCCGTTGAAAACGGCATTTTAAAAAGACGTTTACGAGTTTAGGGCGTTGCCCTAAAAACCCATAAGGGGTTTCACCCCTTAACCCCAAAAGCCTTTAAAAAGGCTTTACCCAAACTTTAAGTTTGGGTTTGTGCTAATCTTAACTCCTCGCTAAATTCGAATTTTTACAAAAAATAAAGACCAACTCAAAAAAAGTTGGTCTTTATCAATTAGTATGTTCTGTTTAATTAGCCAATATTTAGACTTAGTGCGTTAGGTACGCCTGCACCACTTGGGTCACCGTCTGAAATAATTGAAACTGTAGCACCGTCGTAAAGATCTGATGATGTTTTACCTGTGCCGTTGTAGTTGAACTCATACTCGCTACCATCGCCAAGCTTAACGATAACAGTATTTGGACCATAACCAACAACTGTACCTGTTATAGAATAACGACCGTTTGGATCAGGAGAGCCAAGGCTACTTGATGCATTTGCAGAAACTGTTGGAGCCTCTGTACTGCCTTCTTCTGTAGCTGTTGGTACTGTTGCAGGTAGTGTTGTGTCTGTAGCAATCTCAGCTTGGAATGTAGCAGCCTCTGTAGGAGCAACTGTTGCAAGTTCTGTTGCCGCCTGTGTAGGAGCCATAGTAGTTAACTGTGTAGCTACTGTAGGAGCAACTGTTGCGATTGGTGTAGCTGTAGGTGCCTGTGTAGCCTCTGTGCCACCATTGCTTGTACAACCACAGCCCACTGTTGTTAAAGCAATTACAAGCATTACAGCAAGTAAAATAGCTGTCTTTTTCATAATTAAATTCCTCCAATTTACAGTATAGTTTGATATTCTGTATTTACAAACTAAATAATACATTAATTTATAAAAAATATCAAGTGCTAATTTTAATATTTTACATAAAAACACATACAATAACATTTTATCATTTTGTTAATAAGGTTAAATTTGACGATATAACGTAAACAGCTTGCTTTATTAGAATAAAATGTGTAATATACTACTTACTGTTAATGGTATGTAAATTTATTTGACTGCTTAGAAAATATAATGTATCATATTTTTAGAAAAGGGTGATATAATGAACAGCTTAAACGAAATATCTGTATGGGAGTTTTTAGCAAATACAAAAAAGCCTATTATAATATATGGTATGGGCAACGGTGCTGATAAGGTACTAGCACTTTTTGAAAAATTCGGAATAAAATGTAGTGGGGTAATGGCTAGTGATGATTTTGTAAGAGGTCAAAGCTATAAAGAGTTTACAGTGCAAAAACTAACTTATTTTGAAGAAAAATATGGTGATATTATAATTGCTGTTGCATTTGGTACACAGATAGATACTGTTATAGAGCATATAAAATCGCTTGCAAAAAAACACACTGTAATAGTACCAAATGTACCTGTATATGGTGATGAAATATTTGATGATGAGTTTTTGCACGAAAATAGCGAGAAAATAAAAGCTACATATAATTTGCTTAGTGATAGTAGGTCAAAGCAGGTTTTAGAGTATGGTATAAAATTCTATTACACTGGTAAGCTTGAATATCTATTTAAGATAACCGATGATAAGGACGAAATTTTCAATAATATATTATGTTTAAATAGTAGCGAAAGCTATATAGACCTAGGTGCATATAGAGGCGATACAATAGACGAGCTTATACATTATGGTGGTGGCTACAACAAAATAATTGCAGTAGAGCCAGATATAAAAACCTACAAAAAGCTTTGTAAGCATATCGAGAATATGCCAAATGCTACAGCAATTCAAAAAACAATATGGAAAGACGACAGAAAGCTGTGCTTTTCTAACCAAAAGGGTAGAGGCTCTGCAATAGCAAATAGTGGTGTGCTTATAGATTCTGTATGTATAGATACATTATCAAGCAACTTTGAACCAACCTATATAAAAATAGATGTAGAAGGAGCCGAAAAACAGGCTATAGCTGGTGGAGTTAATACCCTAAGCAAGTATAAGCCAAAGCTTAATATTGCAGCGTACCATACCTTTAGTGATTTATTCGAGCTTGTACTTATGGTTAATGCAATAAACCCAGATTATAAATTTTATCTAAGGCACCACCAGTATATTCCATTGTGGGATACTAATTTATATTGTGTATAGTAAAGGATTAAGGAGTAATAAATGACAGTATTTATTGACGCAGATAGCTGTCCTGTAATAAAAGAGGCAGAAAGGCTTTGCAAGCAGTATAATGTATTGCTTACTATTATGTGTGACCCAAGCCATATTATAAATTCTGATTATGCAAAGGTGATTACAATAGGGGCAGGTGCAAACGCAGTTGACCTTGCACTTATAAACAGCTGTAAATCAGGTGATATTGTAATTACACAGGATTACGGCTTGGCAGCACTTGCTCTTGGTAAGGGCTGTAGGGCTATAAATCAAAATGGTATGCTGTATACTAATGATAATATAGATATGCTTCTTGATACACGCTATATTTCACAAAAGCTAAGAAATAGCAAATCAAAGCACCACATAAAGGGTCCTAAAAAGCGTACAAAGCAGGATGACCAAATGTTTACAGCAAGCTTTGAAAAGCTTTTGGCTGAGCTTTTATAAAATTAATATCTATCAATAAAACCCTCCAACGGTATTATAATTTTTACCATTGGAGGGTTTGTTGCATTATTTATTATGATTTCTTAAAACTTCTTTTGAAATTTTTAATATTTCATAAAGAGCTTTTATTTCATCTGAATTGCAATCAGAAAGTAATTCATCAATAAGCATAGCAGAAATATGATTGTTTTTTATTAAGCTTCCATAAGCTAACTCGTCAAGAGTTACTTCTAAAGCGTTTGCTATATTTATAAGTGTAGGTAAGCTCAATTTTGTTGCAGCTCGTTCAATATGTGAAATGTTAGAAGGCTCTATGCCCGATTTTTCTGCCAACTTTGCTTGTGTCCAACCCTTTTTTAATCGGGCTTCTTTTATTCTTTTACCTATTGAAGCGTAATCAATTTTCATTTTCGCTCACCTCTTAAAGTGCTTTTTTATTATTGTATATCCCAATAGGATATGATAAAATAACGGTGATATCCTAATAGGATATAAATTCACATAAAAGAGGTGTTATATATGAAGTGTACTTTTTTCGGTCACAGAAATACACCACAATATGTCGAAAAATTATTGCAAGAAACAATTATAGGTTTAATAGAAAACAATAATGTAGATATGTTTTATGTAGGGAATCAAGGTGGATTTGATTGTATGGTAAGAAAAATATTAGAGAAATTAGAATTAAGATATCCACAAGTTTCATACTTTGTTGTGTTAGCATATTTACCTATATCGAATAACAATGAAGATAGCGATAAATATGTGGATACTATATATCCCGAGGGATTAGAAAAAATACCTAGAAAATTTGCTATTGCGAAAAGAAATATTTGGATGATTGAGCAGAGTGATATTGTAATAACATTTGTTAAAAATTCGGTAGGTGGTGCTTGTAAATTTAAAAATTATGCAGAGAAACAATGTAAAATAATAATTAATCTGGCAGAAAAAATACCCCCAACACAGATATTGTAAGCTATACCGTTGCTGGGAGTATAAATGTTCTATTTTGTATAATTATGGCTCTACTAGTGGCACACCGAAAAATTCTGTAACAGAAAGTGCAAGGTTGCGTGCTATTTCGCCTATGTTATCTCTTATCCATTGTGCGTCTTCGGGGTTGTCGTGGTAAGCAACCTCTATTAAAACAGCAGGTGCAGTTGTTCTGTTAAGCTCGTATAGCGTTGTTGTAGATACTGACTTAACAAGGTTAGGGTTTGGATATATAGCTTTAAAATTATCTGCAATTATATCTGCTGCCCGTTGTCCCTGTACACTACCTAATCGGTAATAAACATCTGTACCCTTTAGCTGCCCCGAAATAGTAGCAGGTGCAGCGTTAGAGTGTAGGGCAAGGTGTAAATCATAATTACCCTGATTTGATTGTGCTACAGCCTGTGATAGCGATTGTTCGGGATTATTTCTCCCAACGGTAATACCACTTGCTATTAAATAGGGAATAAGCTCGTCGGCAATAAGGTTCATATAGTATTCCTCGTTGCCTCCGTCTACATAGGGGTTAAACTCTTGTAGTGAAGGACTAATAAAAACTGATGGCATAAAAATCTCCTTTTTATCTTTATAAAAAAATCTTCATTTAATTTTTTATAAAGATATATAGTTGTAGCTGAGTATAATTGGTGTTCTGTTACTCAAATTTTGCAAAGAGCTCATTTGCACTTGTGTCATTTGTGCGTAAATATCTGCCTAGCATATAAAGGCTGTTTTTATCTTTTGTTATGGTGTTTACTCTTTCTTCGCAAATAAGAGTGCATTTAAAGGATAGACCCTTTAATATGTCTTCAGAGCTGTTGCTCATTATACCAAACGGATAGACAAACGCTTTTGGCGTAATGTTTAAATGGTATTTAAACATATCCTGTGCCTGTGAAATATCCTTAGTGATCACCTCTTTATATTTATCGTTGCTTTCGTCAGGTTTTTTCTGTATTCCAAGTCTACCGTTTTGAGAGTGTAGGTTGTAGCTATGATTTTGAATTTCTACATATCCACTATTTAGCATTTCTTCAAGCTGTTGCCATGTGCAATGTGAATAAGACGGAGAAAGCACCTCGTTTGTATTTGAATATTGCTCGGTATAATAGCATATAGGCGAAATAACAGCCTTGCACTTGTGCTTTTTAAGCAAAGGGTAGGCGTAAAGATAATTGTTGTAATATCCGTCATCAAAGGTAAGCATAATTGGTTTGTTGGGTAAAGTGCACTTGTTTTCTGTATAGTCTATAAGCTGTTGTATTGTTATTGTGGTATAACCCTCTTCTTTAAGCTTAATAAGGTCATCTTCAAGCTTCTCTGGTGCTATAACATATTTACCCTGTTGCTTTGTGTCTTTTGATATGCTGTGGTACATAATTATAGGTAGCTTTATGCTTTCTTCTGTTGCAGATACTATCTGCGTTTGTGGTACAACCCCCGAATACATAACAGAAAAGCATAAAGCAATAGCAGTTAGAATAACACCTATAAATACTCCTTTGTTGATTTTAAAATTAAAATACATAGTCTACACCTCGTAACATATATATTCATAAAGAAAATATTTATGAGTGTTATTTTTGTAGGCTGTAGAGCTAGTGGTTTTTAAAAAATCTTATTGTTATTTTAAATTTTATTCAAAAAATGCAAAATTTCTAAAAAATAACTCTTTACATATCGAGTTGATTGTGGTATTATATATACAAATGATAGTGATTATCATTTTTATTTTCAAAAAAGAGGACATTCTTATGGCTAGAAGGAATTTCAGCGAAAAGAGAGAGGCTATTTATAATCTCATTCGCAATACAACATCTCACCCATCAGCAGAGTGGGTTTATAATCAACTAAAGCCTCAGTATCCTAACATAAGCTTAGGTACTGTTTATAGAAATATGGCTATGTTTGCCGAGCAAGGTCTTATAATGTCTGTTGGCACAGTTAATGGCAGAGAACGCTTTGATGCCAACACCACACCACACGCACATTTTATTTGTGATAAATGCAGTGCAGTAATAGACCTTGACTATATGCAGTATAATAAAGAGCTAGATGAGTCTGTTTTGCTGAACACAGGCCACAGCGTAGAAAAGCACGCAATGTTTTTTTATGGTGTTTGCAGAAAATGCAAAGAGGATAGCCTTGTTTAAAAAGCAATATTCGTTTAAATTATTTAAACGCTTATTAATAAATTTAAAAAAATAATTATTTAATATTGGAGGAAAATAACAATGAAAAAATGGATTTGCCCAGTTTGTGGTTATGTACACGAAGGAGATACAGCACCAGAGAAATGCCCACAGTGTAAGGTGGACGGTTCAAAGTTTACAGAGGCTACATCAGGTGACATCAGCTTTGCAACAGTTCACGAGGTTGGCGTTGCTAAGGGAGTTTCAGAGGATATTTATGCAGATCTAAAGGCTAACTTTGAGGGTGAGTGTAGCGAGGTTGGTATGTATCTTGCAATGGCTAGAGTTGCTGATAGAGAAGGCTACCCAGAAATTTCAGCAGCATTTACAAAGTACGCTTTCGAAGAAGCAGAGCACGCAGCAAAGTTTGCAGAGCTACTTGGCGAGGTTGTAACAAACAGCACAAAGAAGAACCTAGAGCTAAGAGTAGCAGCAGAAACAGGTGCTTGCGAGGGTAAGTTTGACCTAGCTAAAAGAGCAAAGGCTGCTGACCTAGATGCTATCCACGACACAGTACACGAAATGGCAAAGGACGAAGCAAGACACGGTGCTGGCTTCAACGGTCTGCTAAAGAGATACTTTGGTGAGTAATTAATACTTATTTAAGCTAAAAATAAACATAAAATACAAGATATCAAGAGGATGTAAGATTAATTCTTATGTCCTCTTTTTCTTTTTACAGCTTTAAAGCTCTAAGATTTTAGGGAATAGTATCAAAAAAATTCAATATTTTCAGCCACCTTAACAAAAAAACTTAAAAGACTTTAAATTGGTTGAAGATGGCGAATAATGGTGATAAAATTATAGGAATAGTGGAAAATGTACATCAAAACATTTATATATAATATAAAAAAGGAGAAGAAAAATGAAAAAACAAACACGCAGATTACTGTCTACAATGTTATCTGCAACAACAGTTATGTCAATGCTTACATCTGTTACAGCTGTTGCAACTGATAGCAATAGTATTACTAATACTGATGCTGTAGCTTTAACAGACCATGTGCAAATTCAATCATCAAGCACTCAGAATGCTAATACAGACATTATTGTTGATGATAATACAATTCCAAAGGATTGTGGTGCTACTGGTGACCTTACAGATGAATATGGAATTTCTGACGACGCAACTATAATTGATTCAGTAGGTGAATACTACAAGCTAACTGGTAAAAAGTATAAGGTGCCAAGTGGTGGTAGCCTTAAAGCCAGCTTACCAAGCAGTGTAGACAACAGCCAAAGTATATACTTCCCTAAAGTAGGAGATCAAGGCCCTGTAGGTGCCTGTGCAGCATTTGCACAGGCTTACTATCAATTTACCTATGAGATGAATAAATCACAGGGTATAGCTACTACACCAGAAAATACATTTTCACCAAAATGGGCGTATAATTTGCAAAATGGTGGAAGTGATAGTGGTTCAGTATCAGATTATTTATACAAGTCCATGTCGTGGCAGGGTGTTGCACATCTGTCGGTTGTTCCTTACGATAATGACTATCTGTCTTGGAATCCAACTGAAGAAGCGTGGAGTAATGCCCTAAAATATAAGGTTAAGAGCTATCAGTTTTTTGATGATGTTGGCTTAGAGGAATCTAGAATTACCTCTGCTGACGATAGCGATCTGGACGCTATAAAAACAGCACTAAGTAATGGCGAGGTGCTTACATACTCAACTTTAATATAC
This sequence comes from Acutalibacteraceae bacterium, assembly GCA_045531635.1. Taxonomy (GTDB): domain Bacteria; phylum Bacillota; class Clostridia; order Oscillospirales; family Acutalibacteraceae; genus CAG-964. Next base: position 689 of record JAZSEI010000019.1, on the reverse strand, counting down.
AGTTGGAAATCCGATAAGCTAAAAACTAATCCTATGGCACCAGAAAACGAAAAATATGTGGGTCAGGAGGTTGTAACAGTACAAGACGGTCACGAGGGAAACCATAGAATGGCTTTGGTTGGCTATAATGATAACATCTGGACAGATATTAACAATAACGATAAGGTAGACAATGGCGAAATGGGTGCGTTTAAAATTGTAAACTCATGGGGTGAAGGCTACTGTAATGATGGCTTTGTGTGGATAGCTTATGATGCTCTAAACGAAGATTATTCTTCAGTAGAGGGTGCACCTGATTATGCAGATAAATCTGCAATTTTCGAATATGTCGCAAGAATAGATGTTCAGCCTGTAAAGGATAACTCAGATATGTATTTAAGATGTACTCTTAATACGTCAAACAGAAAAGATGTTGATGTTTATCTGATTGCAGAGAGAAATGGTACTGTATCTACCGAGCCAGGATTTGCAACAACTAAGCATAATATTTATGCAGGTGACTTTGCTCTTGATGGCACAACAAATTCAAGCGATGGTACAGTTACCTTTGCACTTAATAGTGTTGCACCTGATATAAGTAGTGATAATTTCCACGAATATAACTGGAGTGTTAAATTTGTAGATAAAGAAAACAACGGTACTATTCTTACTGTAAAGGATGTTGCTATTGTTGACGCAGGCGAAAATAA
>JAZSEI010000072.1:0-22063 GCA_045531635.1 Acutalibacteraceae bacterium | reverse complement strand
CCTTATTTTACCATATTAAACAAATAAATTTTTCAATATTTGCTAATACCTTTTTTCATATATACCTTCCAAAGCAAAAGGTACATTTCTTCTCAGAAATGTACCTTTTTGCTTTTTATTTTTATCTTACAGCATTATTTAAAGGCAATAATACAATACTGTCCATTTTTCTTATTAAGATTATAAAGCATACCGTTTTCTGCTTCTGTTGACTGCATAACGGTTATATCATAACCATTAATGTATGCACCACCTATACTACCATTTGAGGTAGCAGTAACAACATAATTGATAAGCACATTACCCGAGCTATCTGTCTGCATTGGTGGGGTATCCTTTTGAAATACAATTATAAACTTAGGGATACAATCTAATGTAATTACATTTGTTTCTGTACCTGTACCAACATAAGAAACCATAACGTATGGGTTTTGAATTTTTGCTTTTTCTGAACTTGTACAATGTGCAGTATTGTTATTAACATGATTTTTCATTGCAGTATCTATCTTATTATTATCATCAACAAAATCTATACGCTGTGGTCGGTCTGTGCCTAACCAAGCGTTTAAACCTAGATATCCTGTTTTATTAGTAGAACTCATATTTATTCACTCTCCTTATTCTATGTGCTCTGCTCTATCCCATGTAAAATTAAATCTATCATATGTATCAAACATTGTTCTGTAGCTATCAAGGGTGTCCCATGTAGATACTCTATAATCTAAAAACACATCAATATGAGCCGGAAAAAAGCTTTCTGCCTGACTATTTATATATTTTCTTACCCCTAACGGAAATTGACTACCGTTTTCTACATAAATATACACTCTGTTTTGGGAGGGTACCTCTGTTATTTGGCTTTGAACTCCGATTGACAGTAAGAAGCGTTGCATTGATGCTAGTGTACAATCAGAATAATAAATATTATACCTGTTTTTTATACCATTTCGGCGTTGCTCGGTGCTAAGCTCTGTTCGTGCAAGCCCCCACAGTTCTTCTTGAAATTCTAAGCCGTAGTCTTCTGCCGTAGTAACTATACATTCTTTTAGAAGATTATCTGCCGAGCCTATAATTTTATTAAATGCATTTGCATAAACCTCAAGCTCGCTGTAAATGGTTGTATTTTCGTTTAGATTATATATATGCAACGGCTTTAAATGTTTTATCATATTTTCAAGTGGATTCACTTTAATCACCCTCTCTTAAATAGAGATCTTCTAACACTATTTTTTGACTTTTATGTGCTGTTAAGCCTGATGATGGACCCTGAAGCACTTCGAACTCCTCTATTCCCGATGTATGATACATAATATCCTCTATATCCACAACCCTTAGCGACTGACCTACCTCCAGCTTATCAACCAGTGCCTTAATCTTCGTATAAAGCTCCTGCTGAACATTCTCAAGTATATAACCTTCATAAAGCTTAACCTGTAATTCTAAAGTACAAGGTAGGATATTAGCTGCCTTTACACTTACATCTACATTTACTTCTCGTTGAGCTTGCATAACGCTTTGCACCTTATACAAAACAGCGTTACCAACCTCCATATCTTTACCCGAAATATAAACAGTAACCGTACCCGTACCATTCTCTTTTGGTACTACATTAACACTTTCAACACCATTTACTGTTTTGGCAAGCGAAGCATAAAACTCCTTATTTGTTCCGTTTACAATAAACTTCAAGCTGTTAATCACTCGTTTTCTTAAAGTTTCGTCATCCTCCTCGTTTGTACCTGTTGTGAATGAGCCTAAATTTGTAGCTTTTAAGCCGTCTACAGTCATAGTAGAAATTATCGAAATTTGCTTTGGTGCAATATTGCCTGCTTCTCCACCTACTATTGCCCTTGCTGGTACCATAACAAAGCTTTTTCCTGCTTCTAGGGCAGCATACTGAGTAGTTTCGAAAGAAATAGGATTTTCTCCACTAGTAGATACTACCGTATATGCAGGTATATCTATTTTTTCTGTTGATGGTTCAGCTACGCTAAATTCTACCAAACCAATAGCCTTTACAGCTGGTTTTCTGCTTAAACCTCTTAGCTGTGCATGGTAGTCTAGATACTCCCCCTGTGCTGTTTGCAAAAATGCTTGTCTTTTAATCCATTCAAGATGATTATTAATATTATACAGCTGTGCTGCAAGAACTCTGATTCTTATACCAATATCAGACGCTTCGTCGGGCAAATAGCCTGTTTTCTCTAGAAAATCAGACTTCATATTTTCTACAATTGCTTCGTATGTGCTCATTATACAGTCACCTCCATATCTGCATATTGATTATATGCTTTTATTTTTATTTTAAGAGTTATATTATCTTCACCTACAATTGGTAATACACTACAAACGCTTACCTGTGCAACAGGCATAAGTGCTTCTTTAACAAGTAAAAGTGCATTACCCTGTAGGTTTTCATCATTTTTATTGAGCAGATGTAAATTACTACCCAAAAGCTGGTTATATACAAAACAGCCCTGTTTTATATTAAGCAAAATCTTACAACGCTGTATTGTTTCTTCTATTGCATTAATAAGGTATGGCTTACCTTGAATGTTTAATTTAAAATCTCCGTTTTGTAGTGCTGTATCCACCATTATACCTCTCTTCCATTAATAAGCACCTTACCGTCGTTTTTCAAAACAATAGATGCACCACCTGACGAAAACAGCATAAGCTCGCCTTCTTGCAAGTTTTTAACCTCTTGCTGTGCACCAATACAAACTGCTGTATCTCCTGTTGGCAAGGCAACTACTCTTGTACCCTTTGGTATAACAGACACTATTCCGTAAGGCGATATAATTGGTATATTCACATAAGGCATTCCTCCATTTACTGACACAACACCATTTTGAAATGCAGATATATATGCAAACTCTGACTTTGTATTCTCTGTCATTTTATCACTTCCTATATATTCTAATTTTAAACTCAATTTCTATACATTATAATTTCGCTTTCTATTTTGTTGTTTTTATATGTATATGTAACCGATGATATCATCATATTTTCAATTACCCTATCATCTACACTTACAGTAGCTCTAGCACCAATGGGGTTATACACTAAACACGGGCATTTAACCCTGCAAATAAGTCTTTTTTGATTAGAGCTGTTAATCATTCTGTTTGCATCATAGGTACATCTGCCACTATACGGTGTAGCGTCAATATATCTTATGCAGTCTATTTGATCACTTAACGCACTATCATTTTTTACAATGTAGTTATATCCTGTTTCGTTTGGATTGTTCTTTACATAAACCCTAGATACAACTCCTCTACGATTATTCTCTGTTATAACACTTGTACAGTAATAGCTGTTTGATGTAAGAGAATTTGATATGTTAGAAAAATAATATTTTGTACTGTTTATATCTGAATTTAATATTGCAACACCGTCTGAATTTATATATGGCAATGCAGAAAACACCTTTTGAGAATATTCCTTTATAAGGTCATAAACACTTGTATTGTTCGTAATATCTATAATGCCGTTATAAGATTTATTGCTTATATTATTTATACCTATTTTATATGGCTGTAAAAAGCGTGCATAAATAATTTCATCTGTTATGTTCTGCATATTTTGTGGCTGTAAATGATTATCTAAAAGGCAAGCAGACATACTTCTGCAATTTAATGTAAGCTCTTTGCCGTACTCATTTACAGAGTTTACAATACTGTCTATAACACCGGTAAAAATAATTTTTTCGTCATATATAACCCTTATATATTTGTATTCACTATACTCGTTTACCCCTCTAAAGGTTGCAGTAAGAGTATCTGTATCATCTAACAGGCTTGCTTTTATTTTCATATAATATGGATTAAATAATCTTGTAGTTGATGTATTTACATTTGTTAGCTCAAATATCATTTATTCTTATCACATCTCCTTGTGCCAGACTATATGTACATTTTATGTGAGGGTTGTAGGCTATTAATGTTTCAATAGGTATATTAAGCTTGCAGGCTATATTCCAAAGGTCTTCGTCTTGCTGTACTGTATAATGTGTGGGTGCTGTGCTGTTTTCTGCTTTGTTATAATCACTTACCTCTGTAAAGGTGAAGATATATTCAACATAGTCATCTACTGGTGTGCATTTAAGCTTTAAATCTGATAAATAAGCATACATTGGGTTTATATCACTTACCGACAAAACACCAGCCTTGCAGGTATTATATAGATGCTTTAGTTGCATATATTTCTCAAAGGCTGATTCACCATAAAACACACCCTCGCCCTTTACTATTGTTGCGTTATTACCTACATTATGTGCAACAGCTGTAGACATAAAAACATTTTGTTGGAGTATATTTGCCGATGAAGTAACTGTTAGAGTATGTGGATTATGGGGTAGAGTATAACCCATAAAACGCATTATTCCGTGGTTCATAGCAACACCCTTTCTTTTGAGATTAGCTTATATTCAATATAATTGCCGTATATAGTCTGGCTTTGAACAAAGCAATTAAGGTATCTATAGCTTGAAGATTTTATTTCAGACAAAACTTGTGGTAGCTCTACCCTATTAGGGGTTTGAATTGTAATTAAAAATTCACTGCTTGATAAAATTGAATCTATCGGCTTTGAATGTCCGTAAACCTTAATATCACAGCTTGTATAAATAGCCTTTTCACTTACAACGGTACATTCGTATAGCTCTTTGTTTATGGTGATTGTAGCTTTATCTGAATATACACCTGCTACAGTAAAGGTAATATTTATACTATAGCAACGCTGTGAGCCTATATATTTTATATCGCCGATAACACAGCTTTGTAATGATGAAATATTCATATTGATAAGCCTTTGTGAAATTTCTGTAGCTTTTGAAAATATGCTTTCTCCGTCTGCATAAAGTGGAGATAAAAGCTCTATATAAAATATCGCTGTATGACTATTATCGTTTAGGTTTGTGCTGTCATTTTTCACCCCAACTACTGCACTATATCTATCCTTTAATGGTGATGACAGCCTTTTAGCTGTAAAATATGTATACGCCTCTACATTATCAACACAACTGTTAAGTTCATCTTTAATACTGCTTAAAACTTCTATTATGTTTATACTCATCACTCCTTTTCGTACAAAGAAGCCAACGCCTGCACATACAAGGGTTTGTCTTTAAAATAAATAACATTATATTCCTTAATCCAATAATGCTTGTTATGTATAAAAGCAATCGCATTTTCAAGGTTTATTATCTTTTTAGGATAAGTAAATATAAAATTATAATTAGAATTATCAATTACACCGGCATCAGTGTGAGCTGTGCCGGTGTTTTCTCTTGCATTGTTTTTTATTGGCTGTAGCAACCCTTTTACTTCACAGGCTGACTTACCCATATATTCAGATATAACACATTCTGAACCAAGCTGATTTATTCTATTAAAAACTAGTCGGTAAATCATCTGCTTTTACTCCCCTAAACACAAAATTTCTATCTTTTATATACCTTGAAATACTCTTTAAGGACTGATTCAGATAATCACCTGCAAACTGCCTTAGTGGTGTGCAATTCAATGTAACATCACCAGCCTTTACACTTGTTACATTGCTACCCTCGGCTATTACAGAATACTTATAAAAGGCAATTGCAGCAGCAGTGGCAGATAGTCTGCCACTGCAAGCCTTTTTATCAATTCCTTTAACAAGCATTTCGTTTAGCTCATCTACAGCATTGTTGCAGAGCCATCTATACTTTTCTGCCTCGTCCTCTGTAAAATGAGTAAGCTCCATAAAGCGTTGAAACACCTGCTGATAATTCATATATTACACCTTCAATACAATAGAGGCGTCGTTAAACACCTTGGCAAAGCCACTGATAACACTTATTGACGCACGCTCTAGCTGACGGTCGATAAGCTTATCATAATCAACAAGTACATCGCCAGCCTGAACAAGCTCTAGTGCACAGGTTTTATCTAAGCCGATAATTGTGTCGCTACTTAAAGTAGGCACATGAATAAGCTTTGCACCCATTGGTGTAATCATTTTACCTGTACCATGAAAATCAAGTGTAGCCTGAGAATCCTGCATTTGTGGCATAGCAAGAATTTTCTCCATAAGTGCTGTTGGTACAAGCATTGTGTTAAGCTCGTAAGGTGTTAAAGATGTCCATAGCTTGATAAGGTCTGCGTATGTAAGAGTGCCACTTTCAGCTACATTGATAACAGTAGCTGAATTTTCGTTACCGTCACCATTCAGCAGAACCTCTACAGCGTCTGCAAGCTGAGTGCGTGCAATATATGCACCAATCTGCTTTAGTGTAACTGTGAACAAATCAAGTCTTTGAAAACGAAGTGCCTCATAGCTAGAAACCAACATTCTGCCTCTTTTTAACAGCTTAACAAGATTCTCCTGTGTTTTAATAACTGTGCTAGGTAGCAACGCACCCTCGCTTACTACCTTTAGCTCCTTCATATCAGAATCTGGGTCTGACACAATGCTTCTGTAGTCCATACCCTCAATCTTAGTAACCGTTGCTGTAATATCTGGCAATACATCGGCGTATTCCATACCAAGCTTAATTGCTCTGCTTACATACTCTGGGAACAGTGCTGCTGAGCTTGAGGTCTGGAAAAACTTCTCTACTCTGTCTGAATCTGCACCACTTACCTTAATATCAAAACGCTTTAGCTGTCTGCCAAAGGCATCTAGATTTTCTAGTGGTGTATTCTTGTAATTTTCACTTGGGTCAAGCTCCTCTAGCACCTGACTAAAGCTTTTGCCCTTTCTGTTATACATACTTTTATCAATATTAATTGTCTTATATAGCTCCATAAATAAATACCTCCATTAAATTCAATTATTAAAGTACAAATGTTACTGTGTTCGAGTCAGCACTTAAAACCAGGTGCTGTCTGCCTGCACTATTCTGTGCAATGCCATCTGCTGTGTAAACAAGATTACTATAGCCAAGCTGAATTTCACCTGAACACTTTGCTGTAACTACGCCCTCTAGCATTACGCCACAATATCCGTTGCGACTGTTAACTGTAACACCTGTAAGTGGTGAATTTTCCTGTGCCTGTGTAACCTTGCCGTTTTCGCTTAGCTGAACCCACTGGTTTGCTGTTGTTACTGTGCTGTCACACTCAAGTGTAAGCACCTTTTCGTTATATCCTTTAAAATCAATTTTCATATTATTTATCCTCCTGTTATTTTAAGTGTTTTAATGTTTAAATATTATATTGGTCATTAAAGCTTGCAGTAAAGCTATTATTTATATTTTCATCACTGCATTGCTTGTTGCTTACAAGCTGTGGTAAGCAATAATTCTCTGCATTTACTTTACCCTTATACACAGCCACAAATTCTTGAAGCTCTTTTAATGTAAGCTTTTTGGCTACCTGCAAGAGCATATCTGAGTCTGTATTTTCAAAGCATAGACCACAATAGCGAATATAATCCTTCTCTAGACTTTCTCTGAATGCTTTGCCATACTCTGCGTTAACTTCTAGCTGTTTTATATATTCAGCCAGATATTCTATATTACTGCTGTTTACAGCCTTAAAGTTGCACCTTTTGATTTCGTCAATCAAAGCATCTGTCTTTAGTGGTGAATCAGCATTTTGTGTAGTGTAGCTTTGTGTAATATAGCTTTTTACTACACCAGCCTCCTTTTGGCTTGGTACTGCTACAAATGACCATTCGTAGGCATCTGTTATATTGTCAAGAATATAGTAGCAACCATTTTCACCCTTAAAATGCTCACAGCTGTGCTGTCTTACATCGGTTTTACACACACTGCACAGCACTCTATCAATACTACAGCCAACACTTACCTCTTTTTTTATTCCAGCTTCTATAAGCTGTATATCTTTTTGGGTGTATTCGTTTTTAGGCATATATGCCTTTGCAAGCAATCGGTAATAATCAGCACCGTATGTTGTTTTTTTACCCTGAACATTCTCAACCCTACACGCAAAAATTCTTGCTGTTTGGTTTTCTGCAACTGGGTTATGATTTGCTATACCTGTTTTACCTATAAACAAATTGCTTAGCTGATTAAGTGCATTAATAGAAAATACCTCGTTATCTCGGTCTATTTCGTTATCGCAAAGCACCACATTAAACACATATAGCTCATCACTTTTGTATTGTCGTCTTGTGTATTTATTAATAAGCTCAAGCTCGTCATCACCTATTGAGCCTTCTTCCTTTAAAACCTTACCCTTGTTTTTTATAATTTCGCTCAAGTAATCACTCCTTATTATTTTCTAGCTGATCTGCCTGTGAATTAATAAGTCTTGCATTTGCAAGCTCAACCTCATCTTGCAGATTGATGTTGCTCCATATAATTTCGTGCTTTGTGTTATATCCGTTCATTGCAAGCCACATAGTACAAAGCTTGCTTATAACTGGATTAAGCAAATATCTATAATGCTCTAGCTCACTTGTAAGAATATCTGCCTGCTGTGACGACATTCTCTCGGTACTGCTCCACGATAAGCCAAGCAAGAATGGTGGTATACTCAGCTTTGATACTATCTGTTCAAGCAGTAACCTACCTGGTGTTTGACAATCTAAAATCTGATTATCTGCACCAATAACCTTTATATCAACATCACCTACAGCAACAAAGTCAGACACACCACTGCCCTGCATTGCCTTGCTCCATTCACTTGCTATCATTTCTGCACGCTGTTGCGTATATACACCATCAGTACCGTCATTAGGTGGATTATATGTAACTGCAAAGCGTATGTTGCCGGCACGTTCCCAGTTTTGCCCTATTGCCGTAAAAATTTTAAGTAGAATATCACTTACAAATGGTAAGCCCTGTAAGATAGATGTTCCACCCACCTTATTAGGCTGTGGGTTAAGAGATGTAAGCATAATCAAGCTTTGATTTTTAACCTTTGCTATACTACCATCACTATTTCTTACCGACACTATAAGCTCCAGTGGATTTTTTTCATTCGGTTTTAACAGAATATCCTGATTATCGGCATTATAAATACCATAAACGCCTGTATAATCCTTATACGGAATAATCTCGGCTATAGCTGTACCATAGGTAAGCAGAGTATCAAAATATGTACTTAAAAAGCATTTAATACCCACATTGTTACCACCGGTTTTTACATTATCTAAAAAACACTTTAGCTCTGCGTCTACCCTTTTATTACCTGTTTTAACCTCAAACACACCAAGTAACCTTACAAGCTTGTTTATTGCAGAATCTATAATCGGAATAGCCTCTCTTAAAGAGGCATACAACAAATGCTGTGAATTATTAAGTGGAATATAACTGCTAAAAGCATTAAAGGGATTGCTAAAGCTATAGCCTGTTACAGTTTGTGCAAGTCTTGCTTGCTGATTTTCTTTATTTTTATCTCTTTTAAAAAGCTTCAAAACATACCTCCTTTAACCTCGTGGTGAAGCTATTGCAACAAATTGCTGTTGTGGCTTAGACACTACTGTTGTAACAAAATATCTTATATCATCCATTGCATGGTCGTTTTCTTTTATTGGTGCATCTATGCCACCTGTGTTCCACCTATACAAGCCAAATTCTCGTATACTGTCACTACAGCAATTACATATTTTTACATTACCGTTTTTAAGTGCTGTAGACACCTTTCGTATGCCGTCTATAACATTATTTTTAGCCGGAGTTACCATAAATTTATTATGTCTGCGTATAGTTTGAATAAAGCTTGCAGCAGACGGGTCTACGACCACAGTTTCTATGCTTTTATTCTCTGTAAGCTTAACAAGTGCTTTGTAGTGCTCTTCGTCAGTACGCTGAATACCTTCTTTTTTGGAGTCGTAATAATACTCGTCAATTCTGTACCAGATACCACTTAAATATCCCCACAAACCAAACGAAGCAGGGTTGACCGTACCATAATCACAGCTTACAGCATATCTCTCAAAAGCCTTGTTGGGCACATCAACAAACATATCATCCTTCATAAACGGATAAACACAGCCCTCTGCACTAACCCACTTACCAAGAATAAATCTTTCGTAAAAAGCACCACTATAAAGCGACTTATAGCGTTCTTTCATTTTAGTTGAAAGTGACGGGTTGTCGTCCATTGTAAAGTGAAGATAAAGTGCATTTTTACGCTTTCTGCCTAATATCCATTCTGTTCTGAACCAATGCTGTGGATATTCGGGGTTACAGTTAAACCAAAATTTACTTCCGTTTACCGAACATCTTGCAACAGCTTGCTCTACAAAGGATTTAGGCATTAGGGCTACCTCGTCAAACAGCACACCACATAATGTCATACCCTGAATAAGCGAAGCCGAGGATTCATCCTTGCCACCAAACAGATAAAATGTATTTCTTTTACCATTAAGTGAAATTTCAAGAATATTTTGCGACAGCTTTTCGCTACATTCAAAGCCCATTTCTGTAAGCATTGCAACCATTGGTGTAACAAGATTTCTTTTTAAAGACCTAATCGTTTTGCCACACAACGCAAATGCAGAATTATTAAACCTGTAAAATGCCCATGAAACAAACGAAATGCTCATACACATTGTTTTACCACTTCTTACAGCACCGTCACATATAACAGCATCGTAATTACAATATCTACTTCCCCTACACCACCAAGTTAACAGTTGCATTTGCTTTTTTGAAAACCTAGTTGGTGTCATTTTCGAACACCTCGTAGTTATTCAGCATTTCTGCACTATTTTCTAACGCCTTATAAAATGGAATACTATTTTCGTTTGACGCCTGTTGTGCTTCACTTAGCTTTTCAAGTGCCTTTAGACGGTCGAAAAATTTAATTTCCATTGCACCATCCTTTGGACGCTTTATTTCAGAAATCATATACAAATCCATAGCTTCAAGTGTTTGAAGGTCTGGCTTATCCATATACAACAGCTGTATACAATCTGCTATACTACCAAAGGCTAAACGCTCATAGCCCAAAAGTGCCATAAAGCGTAAATCCTCAAAGCGTGTATTCCTGTATTTTTTCACCTTGTCAAGAACATCATCTCTCATCAGCAATTGCTGACCCACCTGCTCTGGGTTAGCTGTATAGCCAGCCATTACAGCAGATATTCTTGCATTACCATTAGAGGCATAGTAACAACAAAACTTATCTTCTTTTTTGGTCATATTAAACCTCCTTTTTTATTGCAGAGAATTAATATTAATCTCCTTTCGTGATTTTGTTTATACTAAACACTGTTTAAAATCTACCGAAATGATTTCTAGACTTTGAATGGTGTTTAGTATTATTTTCAACTCCCTGCATAATATAGAAAAAAACAAAAAGAAAATGTACACCACTAGACAATGATGTACATTTTCTTTTAAAATTTATTTTTTATTGTAAAAATTATGGTTTATGTAAGGCTTATATCATCCAGAACATACATAAATTCCAGTAAATTATATTTATTATGCTTATTACCATACAAACATTTATTGAGTGTATATATACCTTTCTGGATTTTTTAACTGTACTTTTTCTCATCTTAATAAACGAATACACAACAAGTGCAACCATTACAAGTGTTATTAAGAAAATACCGAAAAATGCAAGCCTGTAGCTTGATATAGCCCATTGCTGGAAATTAAACAGGCTTGGTACTGCTAATATAACAATTACAACAGGCATAAATTGTAGTATGCTTGCACCTAAGCACCACAAGCTAAGTGGCTTTTTAACAGCCTTACCTCTTGCTTTGTTAATTATTGCTGTTATTAGTCCTCTGATTAAATTAACCAGACAATAACCTAACGCTAATAAATATAAGCCTATAGCAATAACATCCACAGCAATATCTTTAAAATCTATAACCAAGGCATCGCCATATGCAGTACAAATTTTATCAATTCCATTTTGATTTGTTCTTATAGTGTATGATGTAACTTCTTCGGTAGGATTGTTAGCAACGCTAAACAATCTATACATCTTTAACGGGCCCTTAAATATTGTTCGTGCAGACATTACAAGTCCAGAATAATTAGAGGCTGTACCATCGTATTCACCATACAGCAACGCTGGCATTATGTGATTATATATCTGCTCACCATACTGATTAGTCTGAATAACCATTCCTGTTTTATTCTCTAAATCCAATAACAGATTACTACTACAGCCTGCTGTATTTCCGGCATGACCCACTAGCTTTGTATCATAAGAATCAATCGCCCAGAAACCGTGGTAATTCTGTGCATTTTTAGTTTCACCATAATATAGTGATGGTGAAAACATAGTATGATATGTATCTTTCTTTTTAAATAGCACAGTATCCTCTGACAACAATGATTGAGCAAACCTTTGCATATCTGAAATTGTAGAAGTACACATTCCAGCAGGATACATTATAATGTAAGCCATATTTGGTGTAATCTCATCTAAAGTAGTGGTATATAGCTTCAGATTTTTTCTTCTCTCTTTAACACTTGGGTTATCACTTAAATCTACACGCAAAGCAGTATCGTTCATATCTAGTGGCTCAAAAATATTTTTTCTTACATATTCATCATAAGGTACGCCTGCAATGCACTCTACAATATAAGCTGCAAGTGTTGTACTCCAGTTACTATATGCACAAACTGTTCCTGGCTCAAATACCTGATACGGCTGAATCTCTGTAAGATAATCCTTTATAGATATTATTCTTTCTTCTTTTCCTGTTGCCATACCTATTGCACTTTCTTCAAAGCCTGCGTTATGGTTCATCAGATTAAGCATTGTTATAGGCTTATCAAATCTTTTGTTACGCAAAAAGCCTTCTGGCAAATATGTATCAATATCAGCCTCCAAATCTAATTTTCCTTGCTCTGAAAGTTGCATTGCACTTACCCATACCAACAATTTAGAAACAGAACCCCACTCCATTACTGTATCCTCAGCAACTGGAGTTTTATTCTGCATATCAGAATATCCAAAGCAATTTCTATATACTGTATATTTTTCGTCAAACACAGCCACACTCATTCCAGCTGTTGTGTCAACATTTTTAGATACATATTGCTTAATTATACTACCAATATCTTCTTCTGTTGTTGCACTAACAGTCAAGGTTGGCGTTATTACCGTTAATAGCACCAGAATAAATACAATAACATTACGATATAGCTTCATATTTTACAACTCCTTTTTAAATATTATCATACCACATTTATTTTAAAACGTCTATCCTACTACAAGCATCACTAAATTCGTCTAGCAAAAATTGCATTTCATCATCTGGAAAGTATAAATGAAGTGATTTTTCTAAAACTGTTACCTTAACCTTGGGGTTATCTACAAAATATTTACCACTATTTACAGACACCATATCGTCATTTTTTGATAAATAAACATTGCATGGAACATTAATTGCTTTTACTCTTGAGCGTGTAGATTTTGATTCTTTAAAAAGCTCTAAATATCTTGGAATCCAGCTTAAATAAAGAAAAAGATTTTTCTCGTGCTTAATACTATGTCCATCACGCATAGAAACAGCAATAAGATCATCGTCAGATACCTCGTCAAAAACTATTTTTAACGCTGTAACCGTAGCAATAGGCTTTAAAAAAATCTTTAATGGTACTGCAAGCAGAAAAAGCTGTTTTACCTTTGTTGGGTATTTTTGTGACGCATTTATTGCAAGCAAGGTACCCATTGAATGACCTACAATTATTATTTTGTCGTATTTTAACGAAAGCTCATATACAGCTCTGTCCACCTGCCTTTTCCACTTTTTCATAGAGGTATGTGCAAAATCAGAAACACTTTTACCATGACCATCTAACAGCATATTATAAACAGACCAATTTTCTGGTATTAAATCTATATATTTTTTAAACATATCTGGCGAACCCAATATACCATGAATAAACAGAACTACTGTATTACTATTTTCTACATTTCTTATATACTCATTATGCAAGCATTGTCACCTCTAAGCTATCAGTATGCTTTATATTATACCCATTATATCCCTGTTTTACAACTTAATAAATTTTTATTATTTGCCCCTAAAATACTTTTTAGTTAAACAAACTAAAAGCAGTATTTGTTTGTAATTAATTTTCTGTTTTAGAAAGTTTTAGGCATTATTTGTACATTTTATGGTACTGTTTTCTATTTTTTATAAACAAATGTTTACTTTTCTATTGACTAGCTGTAAAATGTTTGCTACAATTAAAACACAACAAACATTCGTTTTGTGATAAAAATTTACAGATAGTGTTTTGCTTATTTTATAGCAAAAAGAACAGGAGGATTTTATGACTTATAAGGATTGGGCAAATGAATACCAACAACAGGCAGACTATTTAAAGGACAAGCTTACCAGACTAAAAGAGGAACGCAAAATTTGCAAAAAGGCTGATTTATTTGATGACCTTACTAAAAGAATAAACTCTTTATATAGTATGTATCTTGAGGCTTGGCACACAGCACAGCTACTAAACGAAAGAGCAATGGAGGGATTAATACTATGAAAACCTATGCAACTGAACCAACTCGCCTCGAAAGCTTATCTCAACAAATGGTATACAGTGAATTTTGTATGAAAAATTCTACAAATAATACACATATCGAAAAGATGAAAAAGCATATATTCAAAGCAGTAAAAAACGAGCTTACAGAAAAGCAACGCTATTGCATTACAGAATACTACATAAATTCTCGTAAAATGGTTGATATTGCTAAAGAACTGGGAATTACCCCCTGTGTAGTAAGCAGACATATCTCTAGAGGTGTAGCAAAGCTAAAAAAAACACTTGCTTATTTTTATGATTAGCAAACAAACTGGAATTTAGCGATGAGTTAAGATTAGCACAAACCCAAACTTAAAGTTTGGGTAAAGCCTTTTTAAAGGCTTTTGGGGTCGAGGGGTGAAACCCCTTATGGTTTTTTAGGGCAACGCCCTAAACTCATAAACGTCTTTTTAAAATGCCGTTTTCAACGGCATTTTAGGAATAAACGAGAAGTAAAAGGGCTTCGCCCTTTAAAATCCCACGAGGGCGTTGCCCTCGCCCCATAAACTTTTGAAAAAGTTTAATCAAAACTTTCAAGTTATCTCGCCATTAGTAACTGCGTAAGCAGTTACACAAATTCCAATTTATGTAACAAAAAGCTCTCAGAATATAGTCTGTGCGACTTATTCTGAGAGTTTTATTTTTTCTATTAACCTATAATCTCGTACTCGTCTTCTACTGGAAGATCAGTTTCTGTATCCTCATCTGGAACCTCATCTGGAACCTCTTCAGGAGCCTCAGTTGGAGTTTCTACCTCCTCTTCAGGAGCCTCAGTTGGGGTTTCTATTTCAACAGGAGGTATATAGTATCCCCTTGTCAATGTATTCTTCTCATTGATAAAGTCGATGTCATACTTTCTCCAAATCTGACCATCAACCTCTACATATACTACAGAAGTAGATTTACCCTTAACTGAGAATGTTAATGTTCCTACTGAAGCAGGTACCATTGTACCACTTACAGTTTCATCAAGAACACCATCAACAGTAACTCTTACTACAGAAGTTGATGTAGCGTTTGTTGGTAGTGGAATTGTCATATTGTAGATTTTATACTTATCTACACCCTTAGCAACATAAGCCTTTACAGTTGAGCCAAGCTCTACTACACTGCCTTTTAGTGGGCTTTGACCAATTACTGACTCTGCTGGCATATCTACTTCGTTGTTATAATCATAGTCAAAGGTTAAGCCGGCAGAAGCAACAATTTCTGATGCCTCATCTCTTGATTTACCTGCAAGATCAGGCACCTGTACAGTTGTAACCTTCTTTGTTCTCTTTACAAAAACCTTTACCTTTTCAACTACTGCAATATCACTACCTGCCTTTGGACTAGTATCTCTTACTAAATCCTCGGCTGTGTCTTTGTCTTCGATATAAATAATCTCAGGTGTTAGACCCTTAGCTTTAATTTTTGCAACTGCAGCTTCTTCTGGGTCACCAGCAACATAAGGTACCTTAATAAGTGTTTCAGAGCTGTTTACAGTTAGAGTAATAACTGCACCCTCTTTAACCTTCTTAGAGTTAGCTGCTGGCTCCTGCTTAACTATTTCACCCTCTGGCTTATTGGCATCATATACATTAATAACATCCCATTTAAAGTTATAGCTTGGGCTATCTTTTATTTCTGAATAATTCTTACCAATAAAATCAGGTACATCTATAGCTGCTGTATTAGTAGCCTCGCATGAATGTAAAAGTGCAAGCGAACCAAACAATATAGCACATAATATAAACGCAGCTAACGCACCCATAAATATGTTATATATAGGTGAGCGTCTTTTTTCTGCTTCATCTACATATTTATCTGTTTTATCTTTATCATCTGAGCTGTCTGCTGTATCATCTTCTGGGTATTCATAATTAAATAATATTTCAGGCTTTTTAGTTACCTTTTGTAAATCCTTTAGCATTTGCTCGGCTGACTGATAACGCTGTACTGGTTCTTTACGCATTGCTCTAAGAGTAATTTCTTCAAGACCCTGTGGAATATCAGGATTAATTTCTCTTGGAGGTTTAGGGTTGGACTGTAGCTGCATTATTGCTACAGATACTGCACTGTCTGCCTGAAATGGTAATTGACCTGTAAGCATTTCGTATAGCATTACACCAATTGAGTATACATCACTTTTGCCGTCTGTACGCTCACCTCTTGCCTGCTCAGGTGCAATATAATGAACAGAGCCTATAGCCTTATCTGTCATAGTACGAGTTTCAGTATTTGAAAATCTTGCAATACCAAAATCTGTTACTTTAATTGTACCATCCTTTAGTAACATCATATTCTGTGGCTTTACATCTCTGTGCACAATACCCTTTTCGTGTGCGTGTTGCATAGCCTTTAGAATCTGACTTGTAAAGTAAACAGCCATTTTCCAATCAATTGAATTTTCTTGCTGTTCAATATATTCCTTTAGAGTAATACCGTTAATATATTCCATAACGATATACTGCATAACATCGCCAAAGCTTACATCATATACCTTAACAATATTAGGATGTGACAAAACAGCAATAGCCTTTGACTCATTCTTAAATCTTCTAATAAATTCACTGTTGCGTGAAAATTCATCTTTAAGAATTTTTATTGCAACTGTTCTGTTATTTTTTATATCCTTAGCCTTATAAACCGTTGCCATTCCGCCAACGCCAATAAGCTCTTGGATTTCGTATCTTCCGTCTAATTTTTTACCTACATACTTATCCATAAAATATCTCACTCCCAAATATTATTTTGCATACAATACAGCTACAGTAATATTATCTTTACCACCTAGCTGTTTTGCCTGCTCTATCAATTTATTTGTAAGGTCATCTGCTTTATATTTATTGGCAAATTCCAATAAACCCTCAGCTGTTATATAATTAGACAATCCGTCTGAACACATAATAATTACATCATCATCTTCAAACGGTGCTTCTATGTAATCTACATCAATATATGGGTTAACTCCTACAGCTCTTGTAATAAAGTTTTTATGTGGATGAACCATTGCCTGCTGTGGTGTTAGCTCTCCCCTGTTAACAAGCTCCTGCACAACCGAATGGTCAACAGTAAGCTGGGTAATTTCGTTATTGTGTATTAAATAAACTCTGCTATCGCCTATATGTGTAATCATAGCCTTTTTATTGTAAACAAAAACAAGCTCCATTGTTGTGCCCATTCCTGACAATTCTGGATTTTTAAGCTGTTTATGATACACAGTGCTGTTAGCCTTGTATACTATTTCTTTAAGGAAGCTCTCAGATTGGTACTCTCCACCGTAAAAATCAAAAAAACCTATATCGTCTTTTGTAATTTCAACTGCAGTTGTACTTGCAACATTACCACCATTTGCACCACCCATACCGTCACATAGCACTGCCCACATAGCATTTTGGTCGTGCTTTATTCCACCGTCAACTGCATCTTGGTTGCTAGAACGAACTAAACCAATATCTGTGCGTGTATAAAGTTGCATCTTGATTACCTCCTTTACTTTTATTTTTATTAGGGCTTTTGATTTTTTTCAAACAGTCCCTAGCTTACTCGTTAAGCTTTTTTCTTCTAAGCTGTCCACAAGAAGCGTCAATATCAGAACCAAGTGTTCTTCTTATTGTAGCAGTAACACCATTTTTCTCTAATATACTGCTAAATTCAACAAGTCTTTTCTTTTTACTTTTTTGATATGCTGTACCATTAACACTATTTACAGGAATAAGATTTATATGGCATAGCATACCCTTCACAAGCTGTGCAAGCTCTTTTGCACATTCATCGCTATCGTTTACACCATCAATCATAGCGTATTCAAAGGTTATTCTTCTGTTTGTTGCCTTGGCGTAATCTCTGCAAGCCTTAATAAGCTCGTTTACACCATATTTATTATTTATAGGCATTGTACGGCTTCGTATTTCATCATTTGGTGCGTGTAACGACACCGACAATGTAATTTGAAGCTTAAGCTTTGCAAGCTCGTACATTTTTGGTACTACACCACAGGTTGAAAGTGTTATATGCCTCATACCAATGTTAATTCCCTTATCTGAAGAAACAAGAGTTAAAAACTTTATAACATTATCAAAATTATCTAAAGGCTCACCCATACCCATAAGAACTATATTTGATATTCTTATGTTATTATCTACCTGTGCTGACTGTATTTGTGCAAGCATTTCTGACGGTGTAAGATTTCTTGAAAAACCACTTTTACCCGTTGCACAAAAGGTACAGCCCATTTTACAGCCAACCTGTGTTGATATACATAGTGTATACCCGTGGTGGTAATTCATAAGAACAGATTCTATAAACTCTCCATCATAAAGCTTAAACAAATATTTTATTGTACCATCATAACAAGAAATTTGTTTTTTTTCAATAGTTGCTACAGAGATGTAATATAATTCAGATAATTTTTCTCTTATATTTTTAGGTAAGTTAAGCATTTCATCAAAGGATGTAACACTTTTCTCGTGCAACCATTTAAAAATCTGCTCTGCTCTAAAAGCTGGTAAGCCCAATGCTTTAATCTCTTGACTAAGCTCTTGAGATGTAAACGATTTTATATCTTTAAGCTCCAACACTGGGCATACCTCTTTCTGTAGTTATTTTTTAATAAATAAGCTTATAAAGAAACCGTCACTGCCGTTTTGGTCTGGCAACAATGTAACGCAATTCTCATTAAAGCTTATAAAGTTTATTATATCATCTTTTAATTCAATCTTCAAGGGCTGAAATTCTGAATGTTCTGTTAAGAATTTTTTTACATTCTCTTCGTTTTCAGCTGGATTAAGCGTACAGGTTGAATACACCAGCATACCACCAGACTTTACATATTTTGAACAATTACAAAGTATATCGTACTGTAGCTGTGGTAGCTCTGCTAATCCTAAATCCTCTTTATATTTTATCTCGGGCTTACGCCTTATAATACCTAAGCCTGAACAAGGCACATCGCAAAGCACTCTATCTGCTAAAGGGAGGCTATCGTTACTTAATGCATTTCTAAGACTTGCTTTTATATTTTTTACTCCAAGTCTATATGCACCATTGTATATAAGCTTCACCTTATGCTCGTACATATCAAAGGCTTTAAGCTCACCCTTATTATGCATAAGCTGTGCCATTGTAAATGCCTTACCACCTGGAGCTGAACAAAAATCGTACACCAGCATATCTTCCTGTGGTGAT
The DNA here is from genome assembly GCA_045531635.1 of Acutalibacteraceae bacterium. Lineage (GTDB taxonomy): Bacteria > Bacillota > Clostridia > Oscillospirales > Acutalibacteraceae > CAG-964. The sequence goes on along the minus strand of JAZSEI010000072.1, from coordinate 2,430 downwards.
AGCACACTACAGCAAAGCTGAGAAGCAAGGTCTTGCACATGGAAAAGCCCCTCTCTGTACTGTGGTGTGTTTTCTATTGCACCTGTCGAGCTTACAAAAAGTGCATTTTCTACACCTGTGTACTCTGCTGTTATGCCATTTTCTTCAAATGATTTTTTCAGCTTTTCGGAAGTTGTTTTTAGGGTATTTACCCTTACTGTTATAGGTGGTCTACCTGTTTGATTTTCTAAAATCTTTACGGTATTATCTTCACCATAGGCTTTAATCCAAAGGCTTACTATTTCTTTTGGTGTAGAATATAAAACAGAATAATAGCTTACCTTATCAGCCTTATCTGGTAGCTTATATTTACAATCTGATCTTATAAAATTACGCATTACTGCATTTATAAAGCCAGACGCCTTTTGAAGTTTCATACTTTTTGCAAGCTTTACACTCTCGTTTACGGCAGCACTTTGTGGTACCTTATCCATAAATAAAAGCTGTAAAAAGCCAAGCCTTAAAATATTAAGTACAGGAGCCTCTATCTTTTTTAGACGAATAGTTGTATACTGACGGATTATATAGTCAAGCAATATTTTACGCTCTAGCACACCATATACAAGTGCCGAGCAAAAACCTGCGTCTTTACCTGTAAGCTCTGCTTCCTTTAAGCTGTTATTAAGTTCTATATTTGAGTACGCACCCTGCTGTTCTACCTTTAATAGAATTTCAAGTGCAACCTTTCTGGGATTTTTCATACCGTAATTCCTTATTTATTTTAATTTCAAATTATTCAAAAACTGTTTCTGTTGTAATTCTATAACCACGCACAAAATCATCTGATTGCATACGCTTTTTACCCTCTAGCTGTAGCTCATTAATAATTACTGAGCTGTCGCCACAAGCAACTGTAAGTGGACTTACACTAAGCACACTACCTGCATTACCACTTTTATTGCTGACTGTAGTAGAAAAGATTTTCACCTTTTTACCATTAACAGTAGCTATAGCCACTGGCCAAGGATTTAAGCCACGCACCTGGTTATGAATCTCACCAGCTGTTTTATTCCAATCTATTTTGCAAAGCTCTTTTGTAAGCATTGGTGCATAGTTAGATAGACTATCGTCCTGCTTCTCTGGCGTAACTGTATTATTTTCCAGAGCAGTTAGAGTATCTATAATTAGCTCTGCACCCATAAGTGACAGTCTGTCGTGTAGCTCACCAGCTGTTTCGTTTTCGCCTATTAATGTAGAGGCTTTCAATAACATATCACCTGTATCTAAGCCCTCTGCCATTTTCATTGTGGTTACACCAGTTTCTTTTTCACCATCAAGTACACACCACTGAATAGGGCCTGCACCACGATATTTAGGCAATAGTGAGGCATGTACATTTACACAGCCATACTTTGGCAAATCGAGAATATCCTTTGGTAGAATTTTACCATAAGCAACTACAACGATTACATCTGGGTTTAATTCTGTAAGAATTTTAAGTGCTTCGCCGTCTTTCATAGAATTTGGCTGAAATACAGGTATATCACTTTCTAACGCTCTTACCTTTACAGGTGGTGGTGTAAGTGTGTAGCCTCTGCCCTTTGGTTTGTCGGGTTGAGTAAAAACACCTGTTACGTTATGCCCTGCTTTAATAATAGCATCAAGTGGTGGCACAGCAAACTCTGGTGTGCCCATATAAACAACATTCATACTTATTCTCCTAAAACAAGCTCAGACTCATCTAACATTCTGATGGTACGCTCTTTAAATAGCACACCGTCAAGGTGGTCAAGCTCGTGACATAGACAACGAGCAAGCAAGCCCTCGCCTTTTACTGTAAATTCTTCGCCATTTCGGTCATAAGCCTTAACAGTTACAAACATTGGTCTGCTGGTAATCCCCCATTCGTTAGGACAAGACAAACAGCCTTCCATTTCTTCTTGTACTCCACTTTGCTCGATAATCTCTGGATTTACAAGTTCTAAATCAACATCGAGCTCTGGAATATTTATTACAACTACTCTGCGTAAAACACCCACCTGAGGAGCTGCCAAACCTACACCGTTAGCTTCTTCAAGAGTTTCTTTCATATCATCAATAAGCATAGCAAGTCTGTCGTCAAATTTAACTATCTGATGACATTTTTTAGCAAGCACGCTGTCACCCTCAGTAACAATATTTCTTGTTGCCATAGTAATACCTCCTTTATATTTTAAGCAAATTGGAATTTGTGGGGTTAATAAAAAACTACGATAGAAAAAATCGCAAAGTTTAGGTCCACCCTTTTTAAAGGGTGGTGGGGTCAAGGGGTAACACCCCTCGTGGGATTTTAAAGGGCAAAGCCCTTTAACTTCTAGTTTTTCCTAAAAATGCCATTTTCAATGGCATTTTTAAATATTCTTGAGGCGTTAAGGGCGTTGCCCTTAAAACCCACAAGGGCTTTGCCCTTGA
>JAZSEI010000008.1:0-5840 GCA_045531635.1 Acutalibacteraceae bacterium | reverse complement strand
ACTATCAAAGCCTGAGCCAAGATTTGCACTTGTGGCAGGGATTTGAATTCTAATCATTATAGATCACCTATTCTGATTGTGTTAATTACCTCTACACCGTTTTCAGCAAGCTGTGCAAGTTTCTCGTTAAACTCTTTTACTGTCATTGCACTTGTTGTAAATGCAATTTCATTCTCTGGTGCGTTGTTACGCTGTAGCTTTGAAACTTCGCCAAATACAGCCTTAGCAACCTTAATGTCACCATTTGCTCTTACATACATTGCAGATACGCTTTGCTCGTATGGCATTACATTGCTACCATCGCAATCATCCCAGAACAGATACTTTCTTGCAGAAATGTGCTTTACACAGTCTACAATATCAGCTACTACAGCACTTGCTGTAGGTAGCTTACCAGCACCCTTACCATAGAATACAACATCACCTGTTGCGTCACCCTTAACAAGGATACCGTTGAATACATCGTCAATGCTTGATAGCTGACTGCTGTTGCTGATAAGCATAGGTGCAACAAAAATATCTAGCAGACCACTTTCTGTGTTCTTTACATCACCAATAAGCTTAATTACGCCACCCCAACGCTCTGCGTACTCAACATCTTCAAGAGAAATATTTGAAATACCCTCTGTGTGGATATTGTCTGGGTAAACATGCTTACCAAAAGCAAGTGAAGCAAGAATACAGATTTTTCTGCAAGCGTCGTGTCCGTCAACATCAGCAGATGGGTCACGCTCTGCATAGCCTAACTGCTGAGCAAGAGCTAGAGCATCTTTGAATGACATTGATTCTGTAATCATCTTTGTTAAGATAAAGTTTGTAGTACCGTTTAGGATACCTGCAATCTCGTCTACCTCGTTTGCAACTAGACAGTTGTTAAGTGGACGGATTATTGGAATACCACCACCAACACTTGCTTCGAACAAGAAGTTTACATTATGCTCTTTTGCTATAGCTAAAAGCTCTGCACCCTTTTTAGCAACAAGCTCTTTGTTAGAAGTAACAACGCTTTTGCCTGCTTCTAAGCAACGCTTAACAAAATCGAATGCAGGGTTTACGCCACCCATAACCTCAGCTACAACCTTAATTTCATCGTCGTTTACTATGTCGTTAAAATCCTTTGTGAATTTATCGGCATAAGATAATTCAGGAAATTCTCTTAAATCTAGAATACGCTTAATGTTAATTTCCTTATAAACCTTTTTCTTTAGACTTTCAGTATGTGTTAGTAGGATTTCAGCAACACCTGAACCTACAACACCATGTCCCATAATTGCAACTTGTATCATTTTGCACCTCTCAAGATATAATTATATTTTAAATTCTTTATTAAACCTTATTAATTTTATCCTACTATAGTAGTGTCATCTGTTACACCAGTATCCGTAGATGTATCATCTGATACATCTGAGCTTGTACTGTCGTCTGGTACAGTAGTATCTGTAGTTGAGTCGTCTACATAATCGTCGTCATAGCTATCATCTACATAATCATCACTGCTGTCATCGTAATAGCTATCGTCAGTATAATCATCTGAGTAATCACTTGAGGTATCGTCTGAGTAATCATCACTGCTGTCATCCTCATCCTCATCCTCGTCTTCATCCTCGTCCTCATCATCATAAGAATCAGCGTAATCATCGTATTCGTCAGAATCGTATGAATAATAGCTACCGTGAGCACCATTACAGTATTCAGGAATATTATCCTTTTTATAATAACCAGTAAATGATTTTGAGCAGTAATAGCTTGCAAGTAAACCTGTGCTTGCACAATACTCATGCTTTTCTAGTGATTCGTCAAGCTTATATTCTTTCTGCTCTTTATCACTTAGATAATGCTCCATTAGATCATGGAATACATCAACAGCAACATTGAAGGTTGCCTGTGACAATGAAGCTGGTGTGTCGTAACCAGTCCATACTGCACAAGTAGCATAAGGTGACAAGCCACAGAACCAGTGGTCTTTACCACCATCTGTTGTACCAGTTTTACCAAGAATATCCCAACCATAGATTTTTGCTCTACCAGCACTTGTATGTGCAGGATTATTATGAACTACGTTATAGTTTAACTCTCTGTTCATAATAGTAGCAGTTTGAGAAGAATATGCTTTTATAGGAATTTGCTCTCTATGGTCGATAATAACATTACCCTCTGCGTCTTCTACATAATAATATGTGTAAGAATCGTAAATTTTACCACCGTTACCTAAAAACTGATAAGCAGTAGCCATTTCTCTTACTGTAACACCACCATTAAGACCACCTAGTGACAACGCACCAAGGTTGTTAGCGTCTTCTGTAGATAGATGTCTAAAATACATTTTGTTTATAGCTTGGTTGTAAGCAGTTTTTGCACCAACTAATTCCATTGTTTGAGCTGCTGTTGCGTTAGAAGAACGCTCGATTGCATCTGTCAATGTAATTTCGCCTAGATAAGAACCGTAAACATTGTTAGGACCTGACTTATAATATCCGTCTGATGTCATCTCCCACTTTTCGATTGGTTGGTCTTTTACCATTGAAGAATAATGATATTTACCCTGTTCAAGTGCAAGTGGGTAAACAATCAACGGTTTGATTGCAGAACCAGGCTGTAGGCTTGCAAGGTTTGCTCTATCCCATACAAGCATTTGCTCTTTTTTATCTCTACCACCAACTGTAGCAAGCACACGACCATCAAGAGATGTCATAACCATTGCAATTTCACAGTTAGGGTCATAAGGAGTTTCAACATTTTGAATATACTCCTCACAATACTCCTGAAAATCAAGATCCATTGCACTATAAATCTTTAGACCACCTGAATAAATCTTGTTTGTAGCAGATTCTTCACTAATACCAAGCTCTTCTACAAGCTCTTGCTGTAAATCTCTAAGAAGAGCCTCCATATACCAGTTTGAGCTATAGTCATCAATCTGTGATTCTTTGTCTTCTTTTTCTTGCTCTTTAACATTATTTTCGTAACCTACGAAAGTCATATTTTCTGACTCTTTCATAGCAGCAGTATACTCTTCTTTGGTAATTCTGCCCTGGTCACGCATCTGTTGAAGTACGGTATCTCTACGCTCTTTATTTGCTTCTGGATATACAAGAGGATTTAGTGCTGCTGGGTTTTGTGTAATACCTGCAATAGCAGCACACTCAGCAATACTACATTCACTTATATCCTTAGCAAAATACAGATGAGCAGCAGCCTGAACACCCTGACAGCTACTACCATAGTTTACTATGTTAAGGTAAGCTTCCATAATCTCATCTTTTGTATATTCCTTTTCAAGATTTAATGCCTTGAAAATTTCATTGAGCTTTCGGGTAATACTAACCTCGTTTTTACCTGTAATATTCTTGATAAGCTGCTGGGTAATTGAAGAACCACCATAGCTTGAATCAGATGCAAGGTTAAGAATAGCACCACCTGTTCTTATCCAGTCAACACCCTGATGCTCATAAAAACGCTTATCCTCAATAGCAACCTGAGCACTTATCATATGCTTTGGAATAGAATCAAGTCCTACCCATATTCTGTTTTCTACACCATGTAGTCGTGCATATTCTACAGGATTATTTTCATCATCGTATATATATACAAATGATGTTTGCTGAAGCTTTTCGCTTGCAAGGTCTATACCAGTTGGCTGACAAGCAAGGCCATACAAATAAAGACATACAGCTGTAGCAACAATTATTCCCGAGATAAACAAAACCATAAACGCAGTAGAAAAGGTTTTCCATAATATTGAGAAAAAGCCTTTTACACCTGCTACAGCAACGCTACCCGGTGTAATTTGATTGTTGTATCGGTTTCTAATTTTCGCCATAAAAATCAAACCTCCATGATTTCATAATTCACATCAATTATCATATATAAACATAAATACAACTTGTATTATTATAACACTTTAACAAATAAAAGAAAATCCTTTTTTATTGAAAAGTTAATTTTTTTATAAATTTATCAATATTTTTAGAATTGCGTGTTATTTCTATGTTTTTTTGTTACAAATACTTGAATTTAACAGGTATAAAAAAGCCACCAACCTAAAAAGGAAAGTGGCTTATATTATATAGTATTAATTCAAATACAAGTGAATTACTCAACACCCATTAGCTTTTTACCTGCTTCAACCAATTCGTCAGCAAGAGCTGTAGCTGCTGCTTCGTCTTGACCTACTGCTGTGATATATAGCTTAATCTTTGGTTCTGTACCACTTGGTCTAACTGTAATTGAGCAACCATCATCAAGCATAAATGAAATTACATTTGACTTTGGTAGATTGATTTCTGTTGTTGTACCAGCAAGCTTATCTGTTTTTGTGCTTAGCTTGTAGTCATTGATAACCTCAATCTTTCTGCCTAAAATCTCTGTTAAGCTTGAGTCTTCTCTTAGGCCTGCCATAATGCTACCCATTTTCTCAAGACCACTTGCACCCTCGAACTCAAAGCTTACAGTCTTATTCTTGTAGTAACCAAACTCGCTGTATAGCTCTGTGATAACATCATCAAGAGATTTGCCCTGAGTTCTATAGTAAGCAGCCATTTCGCAGATAAGCATTGAAGCTACTACTGCGTCCTTATCTCTTACATAAGTACCAGCTAGGTAACCATAGCTTTCTTCAAAGCCGAAGATATATCTTTCTTCTTCGCCTGCCTGCTCTAAGCCTAGAATCTGCTCTCCAATATACTTAAAGCCAGTTAGAACATTTCTTAGCTCACAGTCATATTTAGCACAAATTCTTGTGATAAGCTCTGATGTTACAATTGTCTTAACGACAAATGGATTTTCTGGAAGATTATTTAGTGCCTTTCTGCAAGAAAGAATATAGTTTGTTAGCATAATGCCAGTTTCGTTACCTGACATTAAACGATATGAACCATCGTGTAGTCTTACTGCAATACCAACTCTATCTGCATCAGGGTCTGTTGCTAGCAATAGGTCTGGCTGTTCCTTAGCACATACATCAAGACCAAGCTGTAAAGCCTCTTTTATCTCTGGGTTTGGATATGGACAGGTTGTGAAGTTACCGTCTGGATTTTCCTGCTCTTTTACGATGATAACATCATCAACACCTGTTTCTGCCAATACTCTTCTAACAAGCTTGTTACCAGCACCATTTAGTGGAGTATAAACAACCTTTAGGCCAGCACCCTTACAAACATCTGGATTGATAGCCTGCTTTTTAACATTTGCAATATAGCTGTCGTATACTGTGTCTTCGATATATTCAATAGTGCCATCTGCAATACCCTGTTCAAAGTCGATAATTTTAACATCGTTAAACATATCAATGCTTTGAATTTCAGCGTAAACTGCATCTGCACTTTCATCTGTCATCTGGCAACCGTCGCTACCATAGCACTTATAGCCATTGTATTTAGCTGGGTTGTGGCTAGCTGTAACCATAATACCTGCCTGACATTTTAGCTCTCTTACACAGAATGAAACTACAGGTGTTGGCTGTAGCTCTTTTGCTACATAAGCCTTAATACCGTTAGCTGCAAGAACTCTTGCTGCTTCTTTTACAAATACGTCAGATTTAATTCTTGAATCACAAGCAATTGCTACAGACGCATTGTCATAGTTTTTCTTTAGATAATTAGCAAGACCCTGTGTTGCATAACGAATTACATACACATTCATTCTGTTTGTGCCTGCACCAATTACACCTCTTAAGCCAGCTGTACCGAATTCAAGCTCTCTGTAAAATCTGTCATAAATAGCCTCTTCGTCACCTTTAATGCTCTCAAGCTCAGGAATTAAATCAGCATCATCAACAGCTTTTTCAAGCCATAGCTTGTAAAGTTCGTTTGTACTCATTTGTATTTACACTCCTTATTGGT
>JAZSEI010000138.1:0-3233 GCA_045531635.1 Acutalibacteraceae bacterium | reverse complement strand
CAGTTTCTTTACCTGCTGTGCTAACAACCTGCTGTGCTATATTATCTATTTCTGATATAACACCCTTGTAAGAATTTTCACCCATAGCACTACCAGTAATTTTAACCTTTTGACCTGTTTTTATCTGTGAAATTTTGCTTTCGCTAACAGGAACACTTACACAAAGGTCTTTGTTATTTACAATAGTTGCAATCTCTTTAAGGCTTGTAACAGTGTCGTCTACTACAACATCTACATTTAAAACTGTACCAGATGCAGGTGATTTAATATTAATTGTTTTATTATCTACCATTTCACTTAATGAATTATTAAGCTGTGGTAAGCTTTCGCTACTTAAATCTGTTACCATAGTAAATAATACATCATCTTTATTTACCATATCACCTTTTTTTACAGCAACATCGGTTATAATACCTGCTGTGGGTGGAGTTACTGCACTTGATTCTTTATATTCTATTTTACCAGAACAGATTACTATGTCCTCTACAGCTTGCTCTGTAACCTTGTAAATATCAACAGCCTGAACGCTGTTTTTAACCAAGCTACCTGTCATAAAAACTCCAAACACAACAACCAGTGTTGCTACTATTTCTAAAATTATTTTTTTCATAATATCAGCCCCTTATAAACTATTATTTTAATATAAGACTGAAATTATAACCTTGTTTATAAGTTTTATGACAAAAAATAAAAGAGCAACCATTATTGATTGCCCTTTTTTGTTTGGTTAAGTTATTAAATTTTATCAACAATTCCAACGATATGTCATACCGTATTTATTGTTATTACCATCTCTTACATAGTCGCCATAACAGAATACCTCTAGCTCGTCTATTCTTCTATATAGCAAGCCCCATACACAGCCACCTGCATGGTGCCATTGTATAAGCTCTTGTTTTAAAGCTGACTTATTTACAAGATTCATATTTCTTACGCCGTTTGAATCCTTACAGTTTGTTAGTATATACTCAACATCATCATTGTAAAGTACACCTGAACCAAGATTGTATACAAGCATTACTAAAGCATCAAACTGTTGTTGGTTAAACTTTATACCATAATCAGACATAAATTCATTTACTGATGATGCGTAATAGCTGTCGTTCATTGTAGAAACCATTAAAGCAAAGGCTTCTTCCTTTGACATTCCATTATAGAATACATCACCACTTCTAACTACATAACCATAACCAACGGTAGGTGTATCGCTTACAAGCGGATCATCATAAACAGTGCCTACAAAGCCTTCATAGCTAGCGTTTAGTTCAAGTATTTCATCACTTGGTCTACGCATACTGTTTGATACTTCTGTAGATGAAGAAACATCTGTTACAAAGGCAGTGCTCTTACCTGATGCACATGTGCTGTATTTACCATTGTTGTTATACATTGAATATGCTGTTACAGGATATTCACCTGCTTGTGTAAAGGTGTAATAACCCTTCCAGATATATCTGTTACCTGAGCTATCAAGTGTTTTATTTGTAGCTGGTACAGAATATGTAGTACCATTTACCTGTACATTAAACTTAACTGCTGTACGATATTTATCTGTAATAGCTACAAATGCTACTTTTTCGTTTTTAGAAGCAGTATTTGGAGATGAGTAGCTAAAGCGAATTGGTTCTGCACCTATTACTGTGATTGCACAGGTACGCTTATTGCCATAATAATCTGCTGTAATAATAGCTACACCCTGCTTGTTAGCTGTAACAAATCCTTTAGAATCTACAGACGCTACTGAAGGATCTGACGATGAAAAGGTTGAGCCATAAGGCTTAAAATATACTGTTTTACCATTGTTAAGTGTATAATTTGTATATGGTACATAAGTATCTGATGAATTTGAAGATACTGTTATTTTACAAGTTTTAATTGTATTGCCTGCTTTAACAGATATTGTTGCAGTACCACCTGAAACACCTGTTACAATACCATTACTACTTACTGTTGCAACAGCACTATTTGAAGAATAATATGAAATTTCTTTTGCTGGTGTTACAGTTGCTTTTATATAAGCATGGTTACCCTTTAAAATAGATGTAGCTGTTGATGAAATTGTAAGATTTGTTGTTTCATCATTTACAGTTACCTTACAGGTTGCAACTTTTCCGTTATAGGTTTTTACTGTAATTGTTGCAGTACCTGCACTTTTTGCAGTTACTACTACCTTATTAGTAGCAGTTTTACTTATTTGTGCAACATTTGCATTACTTGTGCTAAAGGTGTAGTCACTAGAATGTGAATTAGCAGGAATTACAGCACTAAGTGTGCTTGTGTTACCCTTTGTTAGCGAAACACTTGTTTTATCAAACGAAACCTTTGACGGTGACTGCTTTACCTGTACAGTACATTTTGCTCTAAGTCCATTATATGTAGTACACACAGCAACATATTTACCAACTTTCTTTGCTGTTGCAAGACCACCTGCTTTTAATACTGGTAAACCAATTGAGCTTGAAGAAGCATAGGATCTTAAAAACGAACCTGCACCTGCATCTACTGTACTTGCAAAATCGTGCTTTTCACCTACACCCATAGTAATTAGAGTTTCGTCTAGCTCTATTTTAGTTGGTGCATTTTTTACTGATATTTTACAGGTAGCTGATTGACCATTGCTTGACTTACAATGAATAGTAGCTGAACCCTTACCTACAGCTGTAACAGTACCATCCTTGTTTACCTTAGCAACATTCGAATTAGATGTTGTCCATGTAAGAGTACCTCTCATAGATGCTTTTATTGTATAGCTTTCTTGTAAACCCATAGTCATACTTGCTGGTGTAAGTGTAGCAGCTGCGTTTGATACTAGATCAACTGGCTTTTCAGTGCGATTAAACACTAACTCGGATTCAGTAGAAGCTTCTGTTATAACTTCTGTTTGTAATTCTGTTGGAGCTTCGGTTGCTGGTTCTGTTGGTATCTCTGTTGTTTCTTCTGTTGGTAGCGATGAAACATTATCTGTTATTAGATTTGGCTGAGCCTTTGACTCTGTGTAAAACGGTTGAGTAGCTTGTTCAAGCTCATATGTCTCAACTGCTCCTACTGATGGTACAAAAGCTGTAACTAAAATAGACACAGCACATAACACAGTAGCAACCTTTTTAAATATTGGTGGTGTAGATTCCATATTTCCTCCGTTCTTATACATTCGCATTCGTCATTTTACTAAATACTTTTTTGTAATAATAACAAAATTATTACAATTTTCAATATATGAAAAAAATTATTGC
>JAZSEI010000011.1:0-6909 GCA_045531635.1 Acutalibacteraceae bacterium | reverse complement strand
ACTTATAACTGAATTATCGTTATAACCAACCTTTAGCTTTAAATTATTTAGCTTTATCATTTTTACCTCTAAAATTCTTTAAAATATTTTCTCCAGCTATTATACCACTGCACCATGCCCAATGCAGATTATAGCCACCACAAATTCCATCTATATCCACTAGCTCACCTATTATATATAAGCCATTATGCTTTTTGCTTTGCATATTGTTAAAATCTATTTCATCTGCCAGAACACCACCAGCTGTAACCTGAGCATTTTCAAAGCTACTTTTCTCGCTAGGTGTAAAGCACCAGCTTTTTAAACAGTCAGCCATTGCAAAAATCTCTTTTTTAGTCAGGGTTGAGCAATTACGTTTTTCTGTTTTTATATTACACGATTGCATTAACGCTGAAGCTACACGCTTGTGTAGAAATCCATCAAAAAAGCTTTCAAGTGGACTTTTTGCCATAAGCTCCATACGACTATATAATAAGCTTCTACATTCTTCTGCGTTGTATTCGGGTATTACATCAATGTTTAAGCTGATTTTTTTATAAGGCTTACCATTAATTGTTTTGTACTCAAAAAACTCGTTTACCATTCTTGAAAGCTGAAAAACACAAATTCCACTTAACGCATTATTACCAAATTGAATTTCTCCGTTTTCAGTGGCGATTTTTTTATCGTCTGCAACAAGGCTAACACTACCCTTTATTCGTAATCCCTTTAACGCTGTAAGGCATTTATTATTACACGCTACAGCTACAAGAGAGGGTAGAGGCTTTGCGTATTTAATATTCAATGCTTTAGCAAGGTTATATCCATAACCACCTGTACTAAGCTTGGGGCTAGCCATACCACCACACGCCAAAACTACATATTTTGCGATTATTTTTTTATCTCCACAGTCAAGTGTATAGCTGTTTTTACCTTTAGTTATATCGGCAACCGTAGTATCACAAAGCTCTTTTATGTTACGGTTAAGAATATAATTTCTCATACAATCAAGCACAGAGGCAACATTGTTACTTATAGGGTACACTCTACCTTCTGCGTCTGGCTTTGTAAGCAAGCCTATTTCTTCAAAATAAGCTGTAATATATTCATAGCTATATTTATTAAAAAGCTTTTCTGCATAATATTTAGCAGTACCATAATAAGCGTTTGCGTATAAATTGCAATTAGTAAGGTTACATCTGCCGTTACCTGTTGCCATAAGCTTTCTACCTGTACGCTGGTGATGCTCAACTATAAGCACCTTACAGCCCTTATTAGCCTTAGCGATGGCTACAGCTGTCATTAATCCCGACGCTCCACCACCAATTATGGTAACATCAGTTTTTATAATCTCCATTTGTTTTTCTCCATAAAAATTTTATACTATAAAGATAGCACAAAGAAAAAATCTTATCAAGTATAAGATAACTTAAAAAAGAAAACTCCCACAGAATATTTCTGTAGGAGTAAAACGCTTATTTAAGATTTAATATATAATATTAAGCTGATTTTTCTTTTTTGGTAGCCTTATTGTTGCTCTTTTCAATTACAACCTTTAGAACCTGTAATCCAACGATAATTGCACCACCAATTAAGAAGAACAAAATACTGAATGTACCAATGCTTAGTGTTGGTAATGAGAACGAACCCCAGAAGGTCATTGCAGTTAAAGGCTCATCAAGTGTTGTAGGACCTTGAACTATAGCGTAAAGTGAGCCAATCATAAGGCCAATTATAAAATACATCATAGAAGCTCTTGCTTTTTTAAGTGCAAGCTTAACAAGCTTGATAAATAGCAGAATACCTATAATTACACCCATACCAAAAACAAAACAGGTTATCAAACAGCTAGGGTCTTCAGTAAAGTTAAAGTGCATAACATCTTTAACTGAATCTAAAACAGTCATATAAACGCCCATAATAAGCAGTATTGTCGAGCCTGAAATACCTGGTAATATCATTGCTGAAATTCCTAGCATACCCGACAAGAACAAGTAAGCATATCCACCAATGCCAGATGATGTTGCACCAGAACCTGAACTACCGTTAAACATTGTAAGCAATACAACCAATGCTACACCAAGTATGGTAAACACTAAATTGTAATATTTGTTTTTAACAGTTTCTTTTTCATCTCTGATTATTATAGGAATAGAAAATACAATAAAGCCTAAGAATAATGAGCTTATTGCATAGATGTGTGACTCAAAAACCTTTGTTAGAATTAGTATAGCTAATACCATACCAATTACCCAGCCAATACCAAGCTTTATAAGGAATTTAATCGCCTTTTTCTTTTCGTCCTTCGAGCCTGTGACAAGTGCATCTAAAGATGAAATAAACTCATCATAAAAGCCAAGTATAAAGGCGATTGAACCACCAGAAACACCAGGCACACTGTCAGCAAGAGCCATTAAAAAACCACCAATGCTGTGCATAGAAAAACCTCTTTCTTATTTTAATAATTATGTAAAACACGATTTTTATTATACTCTATTCATACGCTAAATATCAATAGTCAATTCTACAAATTTGATATTGACATACCAAAATTTATAAACTAAAATAGATAATATCTGCGAAAAACAGTTAGATGGTCAGCTTATGTCGATAAACAATAGTTTTAATGCTTTCGTATTTATGGGGGGATTATTATATGGTAATTACCAAAAAAGAGATAATTCTTAGAGTAATCTTTACCACACTTACATTGCTTTTAACAGCGTTTATTTGGTTACATTCGTTAGCTTCAGCCGATGAATCTGCACAAGAAAGTGCAGAGGTGCTTAGTTTTTTGAATATACTCATTGAAAAATTGCAGTTACATTCAAATCTTACAGACTATTTTGTACGCAAGCTAGCACATTTTTTAGAGTTTACAGCGTTTGGTGCGTTATTGTCTGCAACCTTTATATCGTACAAGGGTCAGCTTATAAAGCAAATACCAAATATGCTGTTTATATTGCTTGCTGTACCTGTTATAGATGAAACCCTGCAATATTTTTCACCGGGCAGAAGTCCACAGATAAGCGATGTATTACTTGATTTTAGTGGATGTATTACAGGGTTAATTTTTACGGCGTTGGTTTTTACTTTTATAAAATATAATAAAAAGAAAGGAATAAAAAGAAGTGGAAAATGTAAAAGAAAATAAAATGGGGCATGCACCATTATTAAAATTGATTATTTCTATGTCGTTGCCTGCTATGTTTTCTATGATTATACAAGCGTTGTATAATGTAGTAGATAGTATATTTGTTTCGCACTACAGCGAAGCAGGACTTACAGCAGTTTCGCTAGCATACCCTATACAAATGCTTATTATTGCAGTAAGCGTTGGTACAGGTGTGGGTGTTAACTCTTTAGTATCACGAAAGCTTGGTGAAAAAAACTTTAATGAAGCGAACAGAGCTGCCTCTCACGGCTTGTTGCTGGGCTTTTTTAACTGGTTTATATTTTTTATCTTAGGATTAACAATAGTAAAGCCTTTTATCAATGCATTTACAGACGATGCCGAAATTGCACAAATGGGAATAGATTATTTATCTGTTATTCTAATTTATTCGTTTGGTTGCTTTATAGAGGTAGTTATCGAGAAAATCCTGCAAGCAACGGGTAATATGATATTCCCAATGCTCTTTATGCTAACAGGTGCTATTACCAATATAATACTAGACCCTATATTTATTTTTGATTCCTTTATGGGCTTTAAAGGATTAGGAATGGGCGTAAAGGGTGCAGCTGTTGCAACTGTTATAGCACAGATTATTTCTATGATTTTTGCAGTTATTGTTTTATTCTGCAAAAAGCACGATGTACATATTTCAATTAAAAACTTTAGAATATCACTGGCTACAATCAAGAATATATATGCAGTTGGTATACCTGCTATTATAATGCAATCTATTACATCGCTAATGCTTGTTTTAGTAAATGGTATATTTACAAAATTTCCAAATTCAGATGTTCCTATTTCTGTACTTAATATTTACTTTAAATTGCAATCATTTATATTTATGCCTTGCTTTGGTCTTACACAGGGTTTGCTACCTATTATGGGTTATAATTACGGAGCAAGAAATAAAAAGCGACTTACAACTTCGCTAAAATATGGTTGCTGTATAGCCGGAATTATTATGACCTTAGGAACAATAATCTTCCTAACCATACCACACATACTTATGGGTATGTTTAACGCAAATAAAGAGATGCTAGAGGTTGGTTGTATTGCACTTAGAACTATTTGCTTATGCTTTATACCTGCGGCTATTGGTATTGTATTTTCTTCGTTTTATCAGGCTACAGGGCATGGAGTAAGAAGTATGCTTATGTCACTTTTAAGACAGCTTATTTTACTTGTACCATCAGCATATTTTCTATCTAATATAGGAATGAACGCTGTTTGGTATGCGTTTCCTATTGCAGAGGCAGGTTCGCTTATTTTTGCTGTATGCTTGTTTATACATCTTTATAACAAAGAAATTAAACATCTTTCAAAATCTAATAATTAATCTAATTCATAAAATTAACCGATACTACTTGTAAAGATAAAAAGTAGTATCGGTTTTATTTTTGTAACACCTGTATGATGTTTTTAATAATATAGCAACAGGGGTGCATTTATGCGTAAACAACCAAAACGAAAAAGAATATTCACTCGTTTTAAAATAGCTCTTGTTATTATATTTATCCTTATCTTAATAATACATACAATATTTGAAAGCTATATTGAACCAAGCATTATAGACATTACAAGGGTAAAGGCAGAGGAGCTTTGCAATGATGCTGTTAACATAGCAGTATTAGAGGTGCTTGAAGAAAATAATTTTGATTATACAGATTTTGCAAATATTACTCTAAAAGAGCAAGCTGTTACAAGCATTAGCAGTAATTCAATAAATGCAAATAAATTTAAATCGCTTGTAGCAATAAAAGCA
The DNA here is from genome assembly GCA_045531635.1 of Acutalibacteraceae bacterium. Lineage (GTDB taxonomy): Bacteria > Bacillota > Clostridia > Oscillospirales > Acutalibacteraceae > CAG-964. Next base: position 1,993 of record JAZSEI010000011.1, on the reverse strand, counting down.
CAGGACGAAATTGACAATATGAGTGGCACTGAAATTAACTATAAGCTAGGTGATTTCAGTAGCTTTTCGTTGCTTGCAGGTAGAGGACCAGACCTTACGATAAAACTATTCTTAACCTCCAGCATAACAACTGATATTATTAGCGAATTTGAGTCGTGTGCAGTTAACCAAACAAAGCATACCATTTCAATAAAAGTAACCTCTAAGGTTTTTATTAGTTCGCTTGATGAAGAAGAAACCTATACTATAGTAGAAACAACCGTTCCAGTAGCAGAGAATGTTATTGTAGGCAACACACCTTCGTTTTATGTTGGATAAAATTTGGTGTATAATACTAAACGCCATTTAAAATATAGAAATCCTTTCGGCATATTTTGCACTGCACTTCATACTGCGTCCTCGCAAGGCGACAGCCTTGCTGTGAGTCAGTATTCGTTCAGCACAAAATCTGCTCGAAATTCTTTTACTAATTTTAAACGGTGTTTAGTATAAATTAAAAGTAGCTTGTCTTATTTTGCAAGCTACTTTTTTATGCTAATTAAGTATTTAGTTTATCAGAATAATTCACAAACCAAATCGCAATATTCTACAGGGTCTTCAATCTGTAGTCCTGCAATAAGTAATGCCTGTGAATAAAGAATTTTTACAAGCTTTTCTGCCTTTTCTTTATCGCTGATATATGCTGATTTTAATGCAGTAAAGGTATTGTGGTCAGCGTTAAGCTCTAGCACCTTGTTAGCTGTAGGTTTTGGCTCATCGCCTGGCATATGTGCAAAATACTTTTCCATTTCAATAGAAATTCCACCCTCAGCAGATAGGTAAACCGGATGAGTTTTTAAATTTTTTGAAACAACAGCCTTTGTGATTTTGCCACTTAGCTTTTCAGCTACAAACTCAAGTAGCTCCTTGTTTTCTTCAGACTGCTTTTCTGTCTTCTCTTTTTCTTCGTCAGACTGTAGCTCAGCGTGTTCGTCAGCTATTGACATAATTGTTTTGTCGCCGTACTGTATTAATGTTTTAGCAACAAATTCGTCAATATCATCTGTAAAATACAAGAACTCATAGCCCTTTTCTTTGCAAAGCTCAGTTTGTGGTAGAGATTTAATTCTCTGCTCGCTGTCACCACTAGCATAGTAGATATACTTTTGGCTTTCAGGCATTCTAGAAACATAATCTGCAAGTGTTGTATATCCGTCTACAGCAGAGCTTCTAAATACAAGTAAATCCTGCAATGCTTCTCTATTTAAACCATAGCTTGACGCAATACCAAATTTAATCTGCAAGCCAAATGCTTTCCAGAATGTTTCGTACTTATCAGGTGAGTTTTTAACTAACTTTAAAAGCTCGTTTTTAACCTTTTTCTCAATATTCTTTGCAATTATGCTTAGCTGTCTGTCGTGCTGTAATAGTTCTCTTGAAATATTTAGTGATAAGTCCTGAGAATCAACTACACCCTTAACAAATCTGAAATAATCAGGTAAAAGCTGTTCGCACTTATCCATAATCATTACACCATTAGAATAAAGCTGTAATCCCTTGTCAGAATCGTTTGTATAATAGCCGTAAGGAGCAACAGCTGGAATATACATTAAAGCTTTATAAGATACTGTACCCTCAGCACTTACATTAATTGTTGCAAGTGGGTCTGTCATATCCATAAACTTTTCTTTATAGTAGTTGTTGTATTCCTCTTGTGTTACTTCACTTTTGCTTCTTCTCCATATTGGCACCATACTGTTTAGTGTTTTAAGCTCTTTTACAGTTTCATACTTTGGTTCTTCTGAATCTGTTGCTGTATTAACTGTGCTTTCAACCTCCATTTTGATAGGGAAGCTGATATAATCAGAATACTTCTTAACCAAACCCTGTATTTTATAGCTTTCTAGATACTCTGTATAATTTTCAGATTCAGCATCTTCTCTTATATGCATAATAATCTGAGTACCACAGCTGTCCTTTTCAGTGTCTTCTATTGTATAGCCGACAGCACCAG
>JAZSEI010000067.1:0-2117 GCA_045531635.1 Acutalibacteraceae bacterium | reverse complement strand
TTAAAGCTTCAAGGAACGTAACTCTTGAATTATGATTTGAAATTACTGTATTTATGTATGCCATTTTATATATCTCCTTCTGTGTATAGTGTGTATGGGGTTGGGGTTGGGGAAATGTCAGGGGTTACAGCATTTGTGCCTGAGTTTACTGCTTTAAACACACTTATTGGATATTCATTGACAATAATATCAGCAATTTCACGCTTGTCATCATCAGTTAAGATGTAGCTATCCCCATTATCACCCTTTTCTCCTTTACTTCCATTAATTATAGTGAATGTATTTGTTGTGTTGTCGGTATAGGTTATGGTGTAGGTATCTTCAAGACCATTAATGGCTGTTTTCTCAATAGATACAACACCTCTTAGATTTGTAAGGTCAAAATCTCCTAAGTGGTCCATAAGACTGTTAAATTTATCAAGTGTATCTTCAAGTAAGCCGTTGTACTTGTTTGTTACCTCCACCATATCTACACCACTGTGTAAGCTGAATTCTACACAGTTAGATTTAAAAACTACTGTAATACCTTGTGTTATTATTAGCTGTACAGTTAGTAGATTACCCTGTGTAAGTGCCATAGGTATTACAAAGGTATAGTCACCGGGTAAGGTTGCAACCCATACATTGTTTTTATCATCTTCAAAGTTTAATGTGTATGTATAGGCTGTGTCCTTTAAAAGTGCTGGTAGTTCAAATATAAGCTCGCCACTTCTATGCTCGCCTATATATCCAAGCACATCACTGCTAGTAAGTACCGTGCCATCTGAATATACCTTTAAATGAATTTTCTTAATTCCTTGCATTTCTTGCTCCTTTCTGATTTAATGCAGATAACATCTGCATTAAATAGAAAAAAAGTAACTTATTGTGTCTGCTAAAATACAAGCTTGTATATAAATAAAAGAAAATTTTTATTTTATAATATGAAGATTTAATTACTTTGTTACATTAATCTTAAATTTATAAAATTATAGGTAGCTAATTTTATACTTTGCTTGTTTAAATTGGTTGTGTGTGCTATAATAAATTAGAATGGGTAAAATGTATGCGAAAATAGAATGAATGGATAACGGAGGTAAAAATGGTTGTTTTGGGTATAGACCCAGGCTATGCAATAGTAGGCTGGGGTGTAGTGTGCTATGGTAGAAATATTTACAAACCAATGGGCTATGGTGCAATAACTACTGATGCCGATATTCCGTTTAACAGCAGACTTGAATTTATTTATAATAATACAAGCAGACTTATCCAAAAGTGTAAGCCAGACGCACTTGCCATTGAAAAGCTCTATTTTCAAAATAACCAAAAAACAGCAATAAATGTAGCACAGGCAAGAGGAGTAATTTTGCTTGCTGCTCAGCAAAATAATATACCCATATTTGAATACACACCATTACAGGTTAAAACCGTAGTTACTGGCTATGGCAAGGCTAAAAAGCCGCAAGTAATGGAAATGACACGCAGGCTCTTAAAGCTGGAGAAAATCCCAAAGCCTGACGATGCTGCCGACGCTTTAGCTATAGCACTATGCCATATTCAAGCAAGAGGCAGCGATTTAAGAAGTTTTATTACAAAAGGGAGATATAATTAATGTTTTACAGCGTAAGAGGTAAACTGCTGTGCATAGGGCAAGGCTTTGCAGCAATAGAATGTGGTGGAGTAGGCTATAAGTGCTATACTTCACTTGCTACACAAAATGCATTGCCAGCTATAAATAACGAGGCTATGCTGTATACATACCTTGCAGTACGAGAAGATGCAATGGAGCTATATGGCTTTGCTACAGAAAACGAGCTTGAATGTTTTAAGCTGCTTATTACAGTAAGTGGTGTTGGTGCTAAAATGGCATTGTCAATACTATCTGTGCTTACAGTTGAACAGCTTGTGCTTGCAGTAGCTTCGTCAGATATTAATGCAATTTCACGAGCACAGGGGGTAGGCAAAAAGAAAGCCGAGAGAATTGTGCTTGATTTAAAGGATAAAATAAAGGCGTTTGACAATGTATTGCCGTCTGCTGAATTTACAGTGCAGTCTATGCCAACAGCAGTAAGTACGGGCAATATGCCAAAGGCTATAGAGGCTTTGGCTGTACTTGGATTTACTTCTAACGAGGTAAC
>JAZSEI010000055.1:0-18056 GCA_045531635.1 Acutalibacteraceae bacterium | reverse complement strand
TTAAAATTTTAATAAATAAAATTTGTTTTAGTATTAATAGATATTAAAAAACTGTAATGAATTAGATTTTTTTGGACTTAATGCTTATAAAAAGCAACTTGATTTTACACTTAAAATTTATTATGATTTAAAATTGTTATTGAAATTAAAATAGTAAATTTACTGCTAGGGACTTAAAATAGTCTTTAGCAGTTTTTTAATAAATTATGAACACTATTTTTAAAAATTCTTAAAAATGGCATTAGTAAAGGAATTTTTCTATTTTACTTCTACCCTCAGTTATACAAAATATTGATTTTGTATAACTGAGTATTTATATATAAGCTCTTGTTTTTAGCTTGTATAAGCCATTTTTAACACTATATACTAAAAAGCTACGTAACAAGTTTTTACAAACCTAAAAGAATTTTTAAATCATAATAAATTTTAATAGTGTAATCTAATTCATTCTTGATAATCATTAAGTCTAAGAAATCCACAGGGTCACAATACTTGTAACTTTTTCTGCGCATATTGTTATTAATAACTGTGTAATTGTTTTCAAGCTTGTTTATTTTACTTAAAAAGTATTCATATATCAATATTAGCTCCCTTTGTCTCATCAGTTTATTACCTAGCTTATCTAGTTGAGTATTGTGTATTATACTGTTTTATGAACTTAATTTTATATATGAATAGATACAATAACACAAAAATTAAGGCTATCACGAAAGTATAACACCTTTTGTGATAGCCTTGTTAGATAATAATTAAAATACTTAAAAAATTAAAGTTAAATATTAATTATTTAACTTTAATAACAGTGTCAGTTAGAACCTGCTTTGTTGTTCCTACACCAAATGTATCTGTACCACCAACATGATATCTCATAATGATAATTGTATCAGAAATAGAGATTAATTTATCAGCATTAACATCAGCTGCTAAAAGTTGTTTTTGTGTTAGTTGAATACCACCAACAATTGATTTCTGAACTGTAAGTGTATCTATAACTGATACCTTACCGTCTAGAGTTACGTCACCAAGTAAAACTGTTGTGTATGGGTTTTCTGTTGGCTGTGTTGGTGGGTTTGTTGGTACTACAGGTTTCCAAACCTCCCAACTGTTGCCTGTTGAGAATTTGTGTGATTCACCTGCAATCTGCAAACCTGGTTGCATATCTGCTGGGTATCTGTTTGAGGTTGAGGCACTTTCTGTAAAGATTACTCTTGCTTCGCTGCCCCATAGAGTTTCAGGTACTTCAATCTCATATAATCCTAAGGTACTGTTATATGTCATAGCTTGACCTGGCCAAGCTGAGTTTTCAATTTTGCTTGAACCACTTTCGTCATAGATATAAGCGTAAACCTGTGACCAGTTATATGAAGTGTTGTCGAAGTATAGATTTATTGTAGCATTAGGATCTTTTTTGTTATAAGTAAATGTTTTTGTAACTGTGTCTTCTGAGTTAGAAGCTGTTACCTGTACAGTAACCTGACCGCCCTCAACTGTGTTCTCACCAATTGTGAATGTACCACCATGGTTTAATTTAAATGGTGTACCACCATCAACTGATACTGTTGCATAGTCAGCACCTTTTAGTGATAATGTTAGAGTACAAGAGCCCTCAAATGAATTTGAACCTGTTGAGCTCTTTAGAGAAACTGAAACAGATGACTGTGGACCTTCGATTAGGATTGTACCATTAGCACCTGTATTAAATGATACCTTACCACCAGAAACTGTTGCTGTTGAACCGTCATAAGCGTTTGTTACAACTGTACCATCTGACCATACAGAAGATACATTTACTGATAGATTTGTGTTTGCAGGAGCAAATAGTGTAGCGATGATTGCGTCCTGAACCTCGCCGTCGTCATAAGTTCTTGCGAATGTATAACCTGAGCTTGAACTGTAGCCTGAAATCTGCTGATGCTGACCAGCACCTACTGCAACGTGCTTGTTACGGAATGAACCAACCTTCTGCCAGTGAGCAAGAACAGCAGCATCTGTGTTGCTCCAGTTCATAAAGCTTCTGAACTGGTGACCTGCACCTGGGTCAACGTTTGCAAAGCTACTGTTAACAAGTGGTCTGTTTGTTTCGTCACCGTAGTAAATCTGTACACCACCAGGAATCATAAGTAGGAATGAACCTGCGTACTTTCTGTCACCTTGAGCAAGAGTTGTATCGTGAGAAGCAATGTAGCTTAGTACGTTAAACTGAGGGTCGTTGTTGATAGAGTTAGCATATCTACTATACACACTTTCAACTGAACCAGCCTGAGGAATGTTACTGCTGTTTACTGCAGGAGCAAACTCAAAGTTAATCATTGAGTCAAAGCCACCTTGTGTATAGTAGTAGCTCTTTTCAGCCTTATGACCAAAGCACTCACCAGTCATCCAGAACTCTGCATCGTCAAGAGCTTTGTCAGGGTTAGCTGCTTTCCAATCCTTTAGAGCGTCTACACACTTGTCTTTTAGTATTTTCCAATCTGCTACTGCTACATGCTTGGCAGTGTCACAACGGAAGCCGTCTACACCATATTCACGAACCCATTCAGCTAGCCAGTCAGAAATATAGCCTGTTACTGTGTTTGAGTTGCCATACTTAGCAACCTTTGCGTTGTATGTGCCTTCTTTTGTCCACTTTGTTTTAAGAATATTTGGTATTGAAACATTGCTTGAAACACCTGTCTTAAAGTCAGGTAGACCTGCAAGTGAACCCTCAATGTCACCACTACCCTCTGTATAGCCAGGTAGACCACATCTTATCCAGTCTGGACCCCACCAGTTGCCCCATACTGAAGCACTTGCGTTATAGTTAATATAACTATGATAATCGTCATTATTTATATTGCTATGTGCATAATAGTAGTTTTCCCAACCACTCTTAACTTCACCAAAGTTATATTCGCTCATATCCTTTAGAGTGTTATAACCGGAATGGTTCATAACAATATCAAGTACAATACGAATACCATGTTCATGGGCTGTATCTACAAGCTCTTTAAATTCAGCTTTTGTACCGAAGTTTTTATCAGTTTCAGTATAGTCAAGAACATAGTAACCATGGTATGAATAGTGCGCAAAGCTGTTACCAGTACTACCTACGCAATATCCGTGAATCTGCTCATAAGGAGCTGACATCCAGATTGCATTAACACCAAGATCAGTGAAGTAGCCTTCTTTAATTTTCTTTGTGATACCAGCAAAGTCACCACCCTGGAAAGCAGCATAGTTATCATAATTAACCTTAGAACCACTTTGGTTTAAGCCTCTGCCGTAAGAGTTGTCATTGCTTGTGTTACCGTTATAAAAACGGTCAGTTAGTAGGAAATACACAGTGGCATTATCCCAAGAGAATGTTGAAGCATCTGCCCCACTTTTAGCTGCGGTTGTAGCAGCAGTGCTTCTTGCTGTTGTTTTTGTTACGGCAGATACACTTGAAGCAGCAGAAACAGCTGTCATTGTGGTTGCCATAGCAGCTGTAAGTGCAATAGAAAGTGCTTTCTTGCCGAAACGGATTTTCTCATTCATCCTATAAAACCTCTCTTTCTAAAATAAGCGTTATATTCATAAATTTAAATATACGAATACCACTATAGTAATTATATCAAGTATAGCAATTTTTGTATATTAATATATTTAACAAATAATAAACATAAAAAATGTACAATAGTTCCATCTGATTTTTTGTGATATAAACACACAAAATAATAATGATAGATAATATAAATTACATTAAAAATATCGAAAAAATAACTATATTTGACTATTTAAATTTAATTACACTGTTAAAAATAGATAAACCCCTTAGCTTTCGCCAAGGGGTTTATCCAGATAGTGTATTAGGGTTAATTGTAAGTTGTAAGCATGTTCATAACGAAGTATCTCTTTACTTCACTTGTATTATATACTATAAATTCTGAAAAAGCAAGTGATTTCTAAGAAAAACTTTCGATATCTGAATATTTTAAACAAGATTCACAAATATTACAATCTAGTTTATTAATAATTGTAATAAACACAACAACTATTTTTATCTGTTACACTAATAATTATTTCTTTTCAAATGACATACAGTCTGTGCACTGCTCTTGTGTTGGGTTACATTCGTGTGTACCAACCTGAATAACATTTAAAGAACAATAATCTTTAGTGCTACAGTGATTTTTACACTGCTGTACAGTACATCTGATTGATTCATTTGCGTGAGAGTTGTCCATTTGTAATACTTCCTTTCAATTTTCACTGACGAATAACCGTCTATATTATTTTGTCTTGCTTATTAAGAATTATTCACACCAAAACTAATGATTTATCATAAATTGTAATGAGGTGAAATTATGCTTAAAACAATCTGTGAGCTAGCTTTTATTTTATTGTCAGTTGCTGGGATAGTATATCTATGGAAAAGTTTTATGATGTTTTTACTTAGAAGCAAGCAGGATAAAAATGTTTATGTAGTTGTACCTTTAAATGATACCTGCGAAAACTTAGAACAGCTTGTACGCAGTACAGCAGAAAGAACATTGCTAATGGGAAATGCAAAATGGGAAAAAATTGTATGTGTAGATTACGGAATAAGTGAGGAAAATAAATACATAATAGAAAAGCTATGCAGAGAATATAGCTTTGTAGATTATATGACTAAAGAAACCTTTAGGATGATTTTTGCAAAATAAAAAGAGCATACCCATTATGTGGTATGCTCTGTATGATTGTAATTTAAGATTGTAAAAAAATGAAATTTATTATATAATATTTTTATCGGTTATGCTAAAACACCAGGTGCTAAAGTGTCACCATTTTTTTCAAAGTTTTCAAGTGGTCTTATAAGAATAATCGGTGTAAGCTCTTTACCTTGACCTGATGGGTTGTCTTTTACAAATTTGATAATCTCATCTTCAGGGATATCCTTCTTTATATCGTCAGAACAACCTAAAAGCTCTTGTCCTAGGTCGTTAGCGTCTACGATAATACAGCTCATACCAAGCTTTTCTTTAATCTCATTACAAACGCCATTTGGATTTTCTGGGATTTTAATACCAATATCGCCGTATTCGTCCCATACTTTGTCGTAAAAACCGTCAAGACCACTTACCTCTTCACCAACTATTTCGTAGAAAACACCTTTTTTACCAAATAGCTTTGTAACAGCACTTGCAAAACTTGCCCATAAAACCTTTGGTAAGCCAGCTTCGTGAATTGCATATTGCATTTTTATAGTTTCGCCAACACCATAGCCTGTGTCTGGGTGTGACGCAAACTTTGAAAGTAGCTTTGCCCAAAATCCTATTTTTAACTCTTCTCTTTTAATTACTCTGTTTTGGCAAAGTGCAATAATTTTTTCGCTAGTTGATACAATATCTCCCTCTTGATAGATAGGAGCTACATATTTTTTAAATACCTCTACATAATCCTCGCCCTGTTGTACAAAGTGAGTTTTAATTGAGTGACGCATATATTTTTTTCCGTTTACTTCAACAGCTGATTTTTTACCCTCGTTAGCGTAAAATTCCATTTTTACTCAGTCCTTTACTTAAATAATTTAAGGCGATATGTATATCACCGTTATTTTTATTCTTAACTTATTTATTATAAAACAATTTGCAATATATTGCAATGTTAATAAAATATAAATTTACTAATCGGAGCAGCAAAAAATGACAAATAATAGACAATTAATAGAGCTTACAGGCGAAATTGAAGATATAATTTTTAGAAACGAAAGCAACGGATATTCTGTTTTTGATTTAATAAGTGGTGATTGCGTAGTAACTGCTGTTGGTGTAGTACTATCAATAAACGTAGGTGAAGAGGTTAAGCTTATTGGTGTATATAAAAAGCACCCTACATATGGCGAGCAATTTGCGTTTGATGTATGCGAAAGAACTATTCCCTCTACGACTGCTGCAATACTTAAATATTTGTCATCGGGTGCAGTTAAGGGTGTAGGTCCGTCTACTGCACGAAAGCTGGTAGAAGAATTTGGCGAAAATACTCTTGAAATTATGGAAAATCAACCCGAAAAGCTTACCAAAATAAAGGGCATAAGTGCAGATAAGGCTAAAAATATAAATAAGTCTATAGAACAGCTTTTTGGTGCACGCAAGGTAATGACTGAGCTAGCAAAATACGGTATAAATGCACACCAGTCTATTAAGGCTTGGAATATATATGGCAAACAGGTAATGGATATTATAAAAGAAAATCCCTATACCCTATGCAACAAAGAGCTTAATATCTCATTTGAAGTTGCTGATAATATTGCTATTGAGCAAAACAGACAGTTTGACGACGTATGCAGAATTCAAGCAGGATATATACATATTTTAACTCATAATCAAAATAATGGACATACTTGCTTGCCAATGGATAAGCTGTTATCTGCGTGCTGTAAATTCTTACAGATAAACGAGGATATAGCAAAGAATACTCTTGAAGCTATGCTTACAGAGAATTTGCTGATAGTTGATGTGGTAAATGAAAAAGAATTTATATTCTTACCCGATATGCATAGCTGTGAAAGCTATAGTGCAGCAAGAATTGCAATGGCACTCAGGTTCCCAGCTGAAAAGCTAGAAAATATAGAAGATGAAATAACAAAAATAGAAGAAGAAAACAATATAAAATATGCCGACTTGCAAAAGCAAGCTATCTATATGGCATTAAGTAAAGGTATCCTTATTCTTACAGGTGGTCCTGGTACTGGTAAAACTACTACACTTAACGCTATTATCAGTATATTAAAGCATAATGGTCATAGTGTAGCTTTAGCAGCACCTACAGGTAGAGCTGCACAAAGAATGACACAGCTTACAGGCTGTGAGGCTAAAACTATACACAGATTATTAGAGGTAACATGGGATAAGCACGACCAGCCTATTTTTATGAGAAACGAAAGAAATGCACTTGAATGTGACGCTTTGATTATAGATGAGCTTTCAATGGTTGATTCTCAGCTTTTTGAAAGTGTTTTAAAAGCATTGCCATTAGGCTGTAGATTAATAATGGTTGGTGATAGCGATCAGCTACCAAGTGTAGGTGCAGGTAATGTTTTGGGTGATTTAATTGCGTCAGAAAAAATCCCTGTTGTGCAGCTTAACGAGATTTTTAGACAATCTATGGAGAGTCTGATAGTTACCAATGCTCACCGAATAGTTAAGGGTGAGCAACCAATTATAACCGAAACAAAGTCTGACTTTTTCTTTATGAGCCGAACAAGCCTACCAAGTCTTACAAGCACCATCGCAGACTTGTATGTTGAGCGTTTACCAAAAAGCTACAACTACTCCCCTCTAAACGATATACAAATTCTCTGTCCAGGAAGAAAAGGACAAATAGGTACCTACGAAATAAACAAGCTACTTCAAGAAAGCATTAACCCAAAAGAAGGTTTTAAGAGAGAAATTAATATCAATGGTAATATTTTGCGTATGGGTGACAAGGTTATGCAGAATCGTAATAATTATGATATACCATGGTATAAAGAAAACGGAGAAAGTGGCGAGGGTGTGTTTAATGGTGATATTGGTATATTAACCTATGTCTCGAATAATCCCCCTACCCTGCAAGTTACCTTTGATGACAAGGTTGCAACCTATGATGCTGAAAGTGCTGTAGATTTAGAGCTTGCCTATGCTGTTACAGTACACAAAAGTCAAGGAAATGAATTTAACGCTGTTATAATTCCACTGTATAATAATCCACCACAGCTTATATATCGTAATTTGCTTTATACTGCAGTAACAAGAGCTAAAAAACTGTTGATTATAATTGGCAGTAACAACACGCTTTATAGAATGGTAGAAAATAATAAAAAGACATTACGCTATTCAGCTTTAAAGGATTTTATTACACGAGAGGTTGAGTAATATCTATGTTACAAGTTATAGTAAGCCGTATAATAAATACACTATACCCCTCAAGATGCCCATATTGTAATGAATTTATATTCAAGGATGATGAAGCGTGTGAAAGCTGTATTAATAAGCTTGAATATGAATATATTATTACTCCATTATATTCTAAAAGTAAGAATGTATCTCCATTTAAGTATAACGGAATTTATAAAGATGTAATATTAAGTTTAAAATATGCTGATAATCCTCAATTTGCACAACAGCTAGCTATATCTATGAAAAAGGCTATTTGTAAAGAATATTCAGACTTTTTTACTGATGAAAACAAATTTGATATAATTACTTGCATACCGTCTACAAAAAGTGATTATAAAAAGCGTGGATATAATCAAGCTCAACTTATCGCTAAAGGTTTATCAAAGCTTTTAAATATACCATTTGTACCAGCGTTACAAAAAGTTATAAAAACCAAGCCACAGCATACCTTGCAAAGAGATAAAAGAAAAGCTAATGTTTTAGGAGCTTTTGCTGTGAATCCCAAATTTGTTGTAAAAGATAAACAAATTTTATTGATAGATGATATTGTTACAACAGGCTCAACACTAAGTGAATGTGCTAAAACTTTATATGACGCAGGTGCTAAGACAGTACTATGTGCCACTTATGCAACAACACCACCTAAAAGATAAAAAATAAAATAATTTTGTGAAATAAAAAATCATATAGAGAAAAGTGTAAAGTTCTTATTTTCAAAAGGACTTTGCACAAACTTTAAATTTTGGTTTACTTTTATATGGGTGAAAATCAATCATTTCCACTTAGAAGTAGAATATTATAGAAGATTTTTGATTGACATTTTGTTTTTTATTTGATATAATTTTAGATGTTGTTTGGAGAGATGTCCGAGTTGGCCGAAGGAGCATGATTGGAAATCATGTAAGCGATTATAATCGCTTCTGGGGTTCGAATCCCCATCTCTCCGCCAAAATCACTTCTTTAAAGAAGTGATTTTTTTAACTTTTAAGCAAAATTAAAGTTGTGTAAATAATAAATATACGGAGATGTACCCAAGTGGCTGAAGGGTCTGGCTTCGAACACCAGTAGGTCGGTAACTCCGACGCGAGAGTTCAAATCTCTCCATCTCCGCCATATACTAAAAAAACGGCTTGTTTAAGCCGTTTTTTGATTATTAAATATCACTGTCCACGAAATATCCACGAATAATTACAAAAAGAAAATACGAAGCTATAACCACCGAATCTCTATTGGTTCGGTGGTTGATTTATATCGCCTTAAATATCCTCAAACACTGGTGTAAGCACTCGGCTTCCACAGCTATAATATTCAGTCATTGAAATTAATCTTTTTTTCAGTTTATGTCCAAATCCATCATTTACAATAACTGTATCACCGACAAAATAATCAGTGTTATAAGTGAATATAATTCCATCTACTATTCTACCCTCAATAGTTTCATCTGTTTTATTCTGCTCGATATATTCTTTTTGCAAAGGTTTTAGAAGTCTTGAAACACCAGCAGAACCCGAACCACTAAAATCATAATCGCTACAATCTCGGTAAAGCTCTCGTCTTTCGATGCCTGCTGGTTCTGTGGGTACAGCTATATTAATATTTCCTTCTCCGTCTTCGCTTGAGCGTGCAATGCAGCAATTATAGTGAGTGTTATTTTCAACGAAATATTCGGGCGTATGAAAATTATCTAAATCGGGAGAAAACTCTACCTTTTTCAAATTCCCTGAACTTCTATCTGTTCCTGTGTGAATCGTAAATTTAAATCTTTTATTTTCAAAATCTAATTGAAAGTAAAAGCCGAATTTATAGGTTTGAAGTAAATTTTGAACAAAGCTCAACAAATTTTCACCCTGTACAATTTGGTCAATAGTTTCGCTTTCTGGGTATGTGCCAAGGGTAACACACTCTATTTTTCTAGCTTCAACAGTTGGTGAAGTTAGATTATTGATAATACACTTTCTAGCAATATTGCACACGCTATCATTTATAGTTGTATTATAGGCAATAACTCTACGTTCAAGAATGCACTCTGTACCTCTGCCTTTAACTGTAACTATAGGGCATTTTTTTCCGTTGTTATATCTGCTAGTAATCGTTACTTTTTCTATTAGCATTGCTCTGTCGCTTGAATTCTTCTTAATAAAATAATCAGGCTTCAAAATATCCATTAAAGCTTGATTATACGGAAATTCAATTTGAAAATCATCGCAACCGTAATAATTTTCGGTCCATATTATTGATTTACACAGACAGCTTTCAACCATACCGATGAAATTGAAATTTAAATCATAAACATATAATTCCATATTTTCACCTCTTACACAAAGTTAAAAAGTTCATTGTACGAAATTTTAACTTCTAACGAACCTATACCTGATTCACAGCCACAGTGGAGTGAACTACTACTTCTTGAAGCAAGCTGTGGAAACTCTGAACCATCTACCCTATTCGGTAATAGGTTAGTTATAGCCTGAGATGTGCCAGCTGTATACGTCATTTGTGCTGACTTTTTTCCATCTATTGTACAAATCTTAATAACAGCACCTACAGGCACTGTCGCAGAAAAAGCTAGCTTTTTCGTACCAATTCTAAAATAAGGATTGATAACTACACTATCAGATGTATTTTGAGCAGTCAATTCAAATCCACAAAGCTCACCATAATTCTTTATAGTACACCTTACATCTGTTGAAGCTGTAACTGTTATAGTTTCTGATGTTTTTGTATCTGATGAAATAAAAAAAGGAGTTTCTCCAGATAGCACGATTTGTACTTTTTGAATATTAGAAAAAATATCCGGTTCAAATCTTTTTACACAAGTGTTAATATAAAGATTTCTTGAATCGTTGTAAATAATCAATTTGACAGTTTCACCTACTGGAAACATACTAAACAAGGTTTCTCTTTTATTTGAGGTAGGATTTTCTATTCTAACCATAATATCAATCTCTCTTTGAGCTTGATTAATACTATCGGTGACATAGCCTGTACCAGTAACGTTGTTAGATTTAGATATTTCAACATCAGCACCTAAGCCAATAGCTCGTATCACTTTAAATCCCATATTGTTCAACCAGTATTCTTGTCCATTTTTTTCAATTCCGAATTCTACCATCGCAAACTATTCCTTTCTTTTTTATTTTCCTACATATCCTAAATTTCCTATAAGTCGCCTTGTATTTCTATAATGCTCCAACGGATCTATTGGTTGAGTAGATGTGTTGTTTTGTGTGATGTTATAGTTGTAGGTTGTAGAAGAACTATTATTAGTAACTCTAGTTGATTGATTTGATAAATCGGGTAATCCGATATTAGACCTGCTTTTAACTACTTCTTCAAATAAATGTGCACCAAAGTCATTGTTGCTCCAGTTTTTATTCCATTGATTTAGCAAATCTTCCGACATAGTATCAGCTAATTCCTGCGAATAAAGGTCAATTTTTTGTTTATTAGAATCAGAATTAAGAGCATTTCCGAAATCATCAACATATTTATTAGCCGTTTTTGGTGCTGAACTAGTTATTTTCTGATTAGTTTTGTTAGTTGTTTTTTCAAAATCATTAAACATCCCATGTGTTTTAGTGATATGATCTACTAATTTCTTTTCTGAATCGCTGAGTTCATATTTTTGCTGTGAATTATACAGCTCTAATTCGTCTTTTGCTGATGTTAGAAGATTTTCTAAATTCTTTAATTCTTCCTTATTAACCTTTGCACCCTCTATCTGTGCGGTTTTCTTCATAGTGTTATATTTTGACTCTATGTCAGAAACTTGTTTTTCAAGAGTCGCTTTTGTTCCTATTTCAGCTGTAACAAATGAATGTTGAATTTTATTAAGAGCGTCTTCTATCTTTGTTGTATCTTCACTTAAAATTGCTTCTGATGTTTTTTCGTAGTTTTTAATAACAGCATCATAGCCTACCAGCACGCTTTCGGCTTCTTGAAGCTTTTTATAAAGGGCATTGTCACCCTCGTTCAATACAGCATTGTAATTGTTTATGTTTGATTGCGAAGCTAAAATCTGACCTTGTAGCTTTTGTTGCTGATATGGATTGAAACTTATATTATCAAGTTGAATTTGATATTGAGTAATTTTTTCCCGTTCTCTAGCAATAGCTTTTTCATAAGCGTCAACATCAAGCAATATATCATTATATGAAGTTTCAGCTGTACCCTTTTGTGAAATAGCATCATAGTAATCTGTTTCATACGAAGCAAGTAAACCTTGTGCTTGTTTTAGCTTGAGCACATCTTCCATATTAGTTTTTAGATTATCGTACGCTTGAATTGAGCCACCTACTATTGTTATTTCTTCTTCAGTAACTTGACGTAACTCTTTGGCTATGAATTTCGCCCTATCTTCATACCCTGCTTTGATTTTTCCGTTTTCATCTGTGATTTTTTGAAGTTCTAACCACAAATTATTGTAATATTGAAATTCAGAAGAATTTTCCGTAACAAGCTTATCACGGTTTTCTTTAGCTTTTTCGTAGCTGTCTTTAAGTTCGTTAACCTTGTCGATGTGTTCTTGTACATCTTTAGGTGGCTTTACATCTGAATTTTTAATAGCATAAGCTAAACCACCTATGGCTGTGGCTACTCCTGTTATTGAAAGCGTAGCTATGCCAGCAGGTGAAGCAAGCATACTTAAAGCTGAAATAAAATTGCCAACCTTTGTAATAGTCCACATTCCAGCAATAATGCCAGCGATTGTGGTTAATGTAGGAATAATATCGGGCAGATTATCACTAACCCAGTCAATTCCGTTATGTATCTCTGGCATCCATTCTTCAACCAGTGGTGCTACAAACTCGGTTTCTATCTCTCTGAATAATGATGTTATTTCGCTTTCAACGTCATCAAATTGCATTTCCTTAACTTCATCTAGCTTTTCAGTTGCAGTTGTCATTTCACCGTTAACATCAAGAAGAGCCTGCACACCGTCTTTTCCGAGGTCTTCCCACATTGTACCAAACAACGCTACGCCTGCTTGATTTTGTATTACTTTATCATCAAGCGAAAATAAAGCTTCAGTTACTTGCTGAGTTGCTTCTTTTGAAGCTTCGCCACCTTCTGCAAACTTAGTTCTCATCTCATCAGCGTCTAAGCCAATCAAAGAAAAGCTCTCTGTAGTGCTGTCTGCTGTATCTTTGCTTCGGATGCTAAATTCCTTCATTGCGCCACCGAGTTTATCGACGCTAAATGTGCCTGCTTTAGAACCGTTTATCAAGCTGTTAAAAAACTCGGTAGCACTATAGCCTTGCTGGCTGTAATGAGAAGAATATTCATTGATTACATCAAGCATATCTCCATTTTTATCAAGTCCTGATTGAGTACCTTGTATAATTAACGAAAAAGCAGTGTCACTTTCAACACCGAATTGCTTAGTGAGCATATTCACAGCTCTAATGCTTTCCTTAACATCATAACCAAAGCTTCTTGCTAACGTTAATGCGTTTTCGGTCATTGTTTCAAGCTTGGTAGGGTCAAGTTCTCCTGTTTGCTGTTGAACCTCAGCTAAAGCATTTGATATTTCAAGTCGATCGCCACCGTGCCCTTTTTTATAAAGGCTATCAATAACTCCGTTATATTCTTCGGAAATCTGTCCAGTTTTAGTTGCAAAATTACTGTAAGCTGTTTCAGCACCTGCTAGCTCTATAACCATATCTTTCACTTTAGAAGTAACATTCTCGATACCGTCTGCTACCAGGTCGGACATCACATCTTTAGCCATTGTGTAGCCTTCGGTTTTTCGTGCTGTTGTTTCAGCTTTTTCTAACTCATCTGTCATATCCTCGACAGATTGTTCGGCTTCATCAACTTGTTTTTTAAAGTCAGATAAAGCCTTTTCGTATTTAGCAATTTCAAGTCTTGTCTTATTGACCTGAGCTTGCTGGTTATTTAATCTAATACGTAGATTTTCAGCCGCAGTGCTGTTTTTTCCGAATTTTTCTTCAGTTTTCTTTAACTGTTCTCCAATCGCTTCGAGCTTCTTATTTTCAAGGTCATAGACCTTATTTAAAGATTTAATTTTAGCTTCTAAACCCTCGCTACTTTTTCTCCAGTCTTCCATTGACGATGAAGCAGCCTTGAACTCTGATTGAGCTTCTCTAATACTTCTATTAGCGTCGGTGAGATTCTTTTTTAACTCAGATATATCAACCTTATATTTCATCGTACTTTCGTGGTCAGCCATTTTTCATCACCTCTTTAGAATAAGTCCGTATCTGATGCGTGTTGACGAATAACTCTAGGGTTATTATTTTCGATATTACTTGTATTGTTAAAAAACAAGTATGCTTCTATATTGTCTATTACTTCGGTAAATAAAGCTTTGTCAATTTCAAAAACAGAGGAATTCAACACTTGAGCAAAAGAAAATTTAATACTCTGCAAACTTCTAAAAAAAGGGCAACAGGTTTCCCCGTTGCCCTCTACTTCTGCAAATCTATCTCTTTTCTTTGATATTTTTTGCAAATATTTAAATATTTCAAGCTGTACAGCCGTTGCTATGTTGATTAAATCTGCTATTTCAATTGACGAAACTTCTAAACCAAGGATTTCAGCTATATCTGCACTGTTTTTTGTTGTTTCTGAAAAGAAAACCTCAGGTGATATATTTCCATTGATTTCATTTATTTCAAGAAGTTTAATTGCATTTGCAAAAATAAGCTTCTTGAATATCGCTTTTCCTTGCTGTTTAATTTCATCAATATTCATTAACATTCACCTTTATTCAGTAGCTTGTGTGGTTGTAATAGTAGAGATATTATCAGGTGTTGTTACCTGGGCAAAGAATTTTTCTGCTGTAATAGTGTCGGTAGCTTTAACAATGTAAGAACGTGCACTGCTTATCTTAGTGCTATTGTCCTCGGTAGGAATCTGCTTAAACTTATGAATAGTATCAATACCTGTATATGTAAGCTCAAGCTGTTCTGATGATGTGCCATCATCCTTTGTCTTATGGTTTTGAGTACCAACAGAGAATGTTCCCTTGAAATTCCACACAAGAATTTCAGTACCGTCTGTAAGTGAATAGCAGTAACCAAAAGCATAATAAGATGATGTTCTAGGTGTTTCGATAATAGCGTCATTTGTCTTATCATAAGTAAGACCAGAAATCATAGCCTCTACTTCTCGTGTTGGGATTGTACCTTTAATCTTAATAGTAGATTCACCTGTAGCCTCGGTTACACCGTTTGCTAAATCATCACAGAAAAATGTTTCACTACTTGTTTTCTTATCCTTAGAAATTTCAGTAGCACCCATTAGGCGAATAACCTCACCTGTAGTGTAGTTTCCCTCATCATCAACTGTTACCTTTGCGATAACTGCATTTTTAATACCTCTGTAGCGTTCGTAAGTGATTTGGTTTTCCATTTTTAAATGTTCCTTTCTTCTTTTATAATTTTTATCATTCTTGCAGAAAAATCTGCATCATCGGTTGGTGCATCTATGCCAGATGTAAAGCACATCCAGCCATTTTCTTTGAGTTTGTCTCGTGCTTTTTTTAAAGTTTCAAAAACATCATTTATACTTCTACTATAAAAATAGAGATTTACCTCTACTTCAATGGTTTTTTCAGTATTATCCGAATATTCTGAAAAATCTGAACTTGTGTTTTTGTAAGTGAAAAATCTATCGGGATAAGGTACGCTTTCTGGAAGACTGCCTTGACGATAAACCTCACATTTGAAATTTTCTTTTAATAACTTCACTAGATTTGGAATTATCATTTTTCAGCCTCCTTTATTGCGTTTATGAAAATATCCTTTTGAATTTTAGCAACAGCTTTTTTAGCTGTTTTTCCTTTTACAGCGTCTTCTAAATCTGGGACAGGAGCCATTTTAGGCGTGCCATACATTAAGAATATTGGAGTAAGTACAATATCGTCGTATTCTTCAGAATATATAGAAAAACCTGCCGAAATACTAGCTGTGTCACCCTCCCAATTCACCTTACCGTTTTTAATAATAGTGTCTTTAGTAGCAGAGGGTTTAACACGATATTCACCATCAGCCGGTAACATCTTATCTTCTGTATACTTATCCGCTTGCTTTGCAATATACGCTTGAGTTTCAATTAATGCTTTTTCGGTAATTGAATGAATATCTGCTTCAAGGGTTCTTAACTGTTCAAGCATTCCTTGAAATTTATCGAACTTAATCCCCCACTCTGACATTCACAACAGCTCCTATACATTCAACCTTAAATTGCATATATTGATTGTTTCCGTTGATGTTTTCGGGTTCGCTTATTATCTTCCAAACCATACCGTTTTCGTCTTTCAAACGACAATCAGCTGTAATATTAGGGTTGTAATAGCAATCTATTATACCTGTCTTTTTAACAGTCAAAACACCATTAACAATAGTTTCTGTTCCATTGAATGTTCGCATAAAGCACCACAGCTTGCGAGTTTCTTTATACATAATATCCGTAGTGCCATATTTGCTTTCTTTCGATTCTGGCTTTAACAGTGTGAACATTTTATTGAGTCTGTTAGGAAATTTGTAACTCACTAAACATCACCCTTACTCTCAATTGTGGTTTTTAATTTTTCTACCAGCTTCATTAAAAAGCTTGGCATAGGTATACCTATTTTGCTTAGGTTTTCAAGGATTGATATTAGTTCGTTGATTATCAGCCATATTGTGACTAGTAAACCGAATAGCAGTTGAATATTAAGCTGAACACCTATCTGTGTGAGTGCTGTATGTATCAAGTAATCAGCACAAACACCTACGCACACAAGTGCAATATAGCTTACTTTCTTGACTGCTCCGATAATTCCAACTTTTGAAGAAAACTCTTTGTGTATATATGCAGAAGCCATACCTGTGATGTAATCGGTAAGCATAACTACCATTAGAACAAGCAAAGGTATAGCTATTATCTTAAAATACGCAGACACACCAGCGATTATAAGGGCTATAATACCTTGAAAAACATTTTCTTTAGTCATTCCTACACCCTCATACCCTCAAGGTTCTTTGCTAGGTCGTCAATAAGTGCATTGTGACCTTTTCGGGCTACATCAATCTTGTTGTTAATTGCGTTGCGAAGTGCTGTAATGGTGTTTTTTCCTGCAATACCGTCAACTTCAAGGTTGTACAGCTTCTGGATTTCCTTAGTTGCCTGTTCTGTGCCATTGCCAAAGATGTTATCCTCTGCGACTTTGGTTTTGATAAGTCCAAACTTTTCAGCTTGAATTACTAGTGACTTGTAAGCAAGTACACCGTCACCCTTATCGCCTTTTCTAAAGTTATTCATCTTTTCTTCCTCGCTTTCTGTTTTTACATCTGGGTAGTAAGCTCTGTAGTAGCCATTGATTTTGCCACTGGTGCGTGCGTATTGCTTGTAAGCTACTACTGAATAATCAGCGTTATTGCTGTTGGTGTTACCCTCGATTGTGTATATGTAGTCATCGTCTACAGCGTACACGTAGCCTACGTGGTTGCTATAGTATGGGTCTTGCCCTAATACTCGTCCAATGCCGTTCCAAGTGAATGTAACAATATCACCTGGCTTTGGTGTGGTAGCTTTAGAGCTGTACTCACTCTCTAACCACTTGCCGTATTTGCCGTCATATTCACGAGCAAAACAGCCTGCACCATCACTCTTTGGCACAAGCTTATTTAGCAAGCCTACTTGATTATACAGCCAGCTGATGAACACAGCACACCAGTTTACACCATAGTAATCTGATGTACGATTGTAAAACCATTTGCGATATTTACTGCCGTTGTTGCCGATTTCAGCTTTGGCGATTCGGGTTAATTGTTCTATGACTGTCATATTATCACTCCTCCACAGCTAGATGTTCGCAATCAAGGTCAATAAGAATTTCCTTAACCTGTGCCTTTAGCTTTTCGGGTACACTCTTGAATGTTCTCTTACCCTTGATAATTAGTGTTGCGTATACTGTTGCCATGTCTTTTTCCGCCTTTCTTAAATTAAATAATACTCTCATAAACCTCACACAAAGCCTCCTGTAGGTTTGTTATTTCGGTTGAGTTTGCGTCTGTCTGTTTTTTTAGCTCGTTCAGTTGCTCTGATATAGGGTCAGGTTCTTCTCCGTTTGCCTGAATAATTTGTAAATACTCCTCGTGTGTTATCTCCGTAAAATCTTCTACTGATAATGACGAGGGTATGTACATTACACCCTCTGCAACTGTG
>JAZSEI010000104.1:0-15209 GCA_045531635.1 Acutalibacteraceae bacterium | reverse complement strand
ATAGCTTATACTCCTTGCGTTTTTTATAATCATATCACTTTTATAAAAAAATCTCAATTCAATGAAAAAGTATTTCAAAACACTTGACTTCTTGTGAATTGTCTGTTATAATCTTCAAGGAAAATAAAGAAAAGCAGATATGCTTTCACCTATGAGGTTCCGTCTTGCATAGGTCAATCATTTAGTATTGTACACTATAAGTGTGTCATTGTGTTTGATTGCGGGCGGATTATATCTGCTCGCATTTTTATTTCTTATAATATTTTGGAGGTGCTTACCAATTAGCAATAAGGAACTACAGATCAACGATGAAATTCGTGATAAGGAAATTAGAGTAATCAACTCAGACGGTTCTCAGCTTGGGCTTATGTCTGCTGTTAAGGCTTTAGAAATTGCAGAGTCGCAAAATCTTGATTTGGTTAAGATTGCGCCTCAGGCAAAGCCACCTGTATGTAAGGTAATGGATTACGGCAAATATCGCTTTGAACAAGCAAAGCGTGAGAAAGAAGCCAAGAAAAACCAGCGTGTAATAGATGTAAAAGAAATTAGACTTTCACTAAACATCGACACACACGATTTTAACACAAAGGTTAATCAGGCTACTAAGTTTATTAAAAGTGGCAACAAGGTAAAGGTTTCTATTCGTTTCCGTGGCAGAGAGATGGGACATCCAGAAATCGGCCAAGATAATATGGACAGATTTGCACAGGCTATGGACGAGGTAGCAGTTGTAGAAAAACCAGCAAAGCTGGAAGGACGCAATATGCTGATGTTCCTTGCTCCAAAATCAGCAAAATAATAGGATAAACTAAGGAGGATAATATTATGCCAAAGATTAAAACACACAGTGGTGCAAAAAAGCGTTTTAAGGTTTCTAAAAACGGTAAGATTATGCGTGCACACGCTAACAAGCGTCACATTCTAAACAGCAGTAAGAAGACAACAAAGCGTAAGAGAGGTCTTAGAAAGAGCGTTGCTACAGACAAGACAAATGTAGCACAGCTAAAGAAGCTAATCCCTTACAAATAATTTACGAAAATAACGCTAAAATAAATAACCATTACGGAGGTAAAAGAATATGGCACGAGTTAAAGGTGCGATGATGACTCGCAAGAGAAGAAAGAAAGTTTTAAAACTAGCTAAAGGTTACTGGGGTTCAAAGAGCAGACACTTCAAAATGGCTAAGCAGGCTGTAATGAAGAGTGGCAACTATGCATATATCGGCCGTAAGCACAGAAAGAGAGATTTCCGTAGACTATGGATTACTCGTATTTCAGCTGCTTGCAAGAGCAACGGCACAAACTACTCAACATTTATGAACGGTCTAAAGAAGGCTGGCATTACACTTAACAGAAAGATGCTTTCTGAAATTGCAATTGCTGACCCTGCTGCATTCACAAAGCTAGTTGAGCAGGCTTTGAACGCTTAATATAAAAGCTGTAGTGCGTTTGGGAGAGCAATCTCCCAAACGCTTTTTCGTACTCTAAAAAATTTTTGAGGTGAGTTTATGCAGCACATTACAAGTAAAGATAATAGCACCGTAAAGCATATTGCCAAGCTGGTTAAAAGTACATCTTATCGCAACGATAGTAAAGAGTTTGTAATAGAGGGCGTAAGATTGTGTATAGATGCTGTTGAAAGTGGTGTAAAAATAAAAACGGCTGTATTTTCAGAAACAGCATTTAATAAATACAGTGAGCAGGTTAAACAAATTGTAGAGGTTTGCGAAAGCACCTTTCTGTTTTCAGACAAGCTGTTTTCTCAAATTTCAGACACAAAAACCCCACAGGGTATACTTTGCGTGTGCAAGCTTGAAGCAAAAAAATTAAATATAGCTTCAACTGGTGTATATTTAGCACTAGAACATATACAAGACCCATCTAATATGGGTACAATACTGCGTACAGCAGAGGCTTTGGGTGTAAATGGTGTTATACTTACAGATGATTGTTGCGATATTTACTCTCCAAAGGTACTGCGTGGCACTATGGGCTCTGCATTCAGGCTACCTATAGCTATCTGCAATGATATGGCAGATAAGGTTGCAAGCCTAAATTTACAAGGGGTTACCACAATTGCAACTGTAGTTGATAGCAATGCAATGCCAATTACCAAAATATCTGATAATGATAAACAACTTTGTACTATATTAATCGGAAACGAAGGTAACGGATTAAAAAGCGAAACAATTAATAATTGTAAAATTAAAGCTACAATACCAATGTTGGGTAGAGCAGAATCACTTAATGCTTCTGTTGCTGCGTCAATATCTATGTGGGAGCTATTAAGGAGGTAATCTGTATGAACGATACATTAAAGTATTGGGTATGGTTGCAGGCTTGTTTAGGCTATGCAAACCCAAAGGTAAATGTTATACGCAGATTTTACCCCTCGGTAATAGATTTTTATAACGGAGGTAAGCAGGAGTGGCTTTTGTGTGGTTGCTTTACAAAAGCAGAAATGCAAAACCTAAGCACATTTACATTAGAGCAAGCACAGCAAATCATAGACAAGTGTAATTTACTAGGCTATAAAATGTATACTATGGATATGCCACAGTATCCAAATCAGCTAAAAGAAATTTATGACCCACCAGCTGTTTTGTATGTAAATGGTAATCTACCAGATGTTGACAATATACTTTCAATAGCTATGGTAGGTACAAGAAATTCTACAGTAAATGGTAAAAGACTTGCTTATTCAATAGCTTACGATTTAGCAAAATCGGGTGTAGTAGTTGTTAGTGGTGGTGCATTAGGAATAGATACCTCATCACACACTGGTGCTTTAGCAGCTTTTGGTACTACAATATGTGTGCTTGGCTGTGGTATAAATTATAACTACCTTATGTGCAACGCACAAATGCGTAGTGATATAGCAAAAACAGGTGCAGTTATTTCAGAATATCCACCTGATACAGCACCACAAAAATATAGCTTTCCAAAAAGAAATCGTATTATTTCTGCATTATCACAGGGTGTATTAGTAGTAGAAGCAGGCGAAAAAAGTGGAGCCTTAATAACAGCCACTACAGCACTTGCTCAAAATAAAGATGTATTTGCAATACCTGGCGATGTAACAAACGCAGTTGCGTTTGGCACTAATAATCTTATAAAGCAGGGTGCAAAGCCGGTTACAAATGCAAGTGATATTATAGAGGAATACACAAATAAATATTCCTTAACAATACAAGAACCATTGCCTATTGACGAAATTAGTGATAATATAATAAACAGTATTCCAAACGGAAGAAAAGGTCCAATATCTGTAAATAGTATTGTTAATAAAAATAATCAGGCAACATTTGCTAAGAATACAGATAAAGTGGATATAAATAATAAAGTAAGTAAAAAGCAACTAAGTGATATTTCTGACAATGCGAGTATAATTTACGACATTGTTTTTGAAACACCTTCAACAGTTGATGATATAATTATTAAAACTAAGCTTACTGCGTCGGCTGTTATGCAGGCTTTAACAGAGCTTGAGCTTGAAGAAGCAGTAACAAGAAAATCAGGAGGAGCTTACTATCCTATCTGATTTAAACTAAACTATAATTAAAAGTAGTGTATTTTTTAGTAACTGCATTTGATTATAGGTTTAAGGAGGATTTTATGTCAAAGTTAGTTATAGTGGAGTCACCTGCTAAAGCTAAGACTATAAAAAAATATCTTGGTGAGGGCTTTGAGGTTGTTGCCTCTATGGGCCATGTAAGAGATTTACCTGCAAAAAGATTAAGTGTAAATGTACGAAAGCATTTTCAGCCTAATTACGAAATAATAGCAGGCAAAGAAGAACTTGTAACAAAGCTTGAAAAGGCTGCGAAAAAAGCAGATTATGTATATCTTGCAACCGACCCCGACCGTGAGGGAGAGGCTATTTCGTGGCATTTAGCATATATTTTAGGACTAGAGCTTAACGAGCAAAACAGAGTAGAGTTTACCGAAATCACAAAAACCGGTGTAACTAATGGTATGAACAACCCTCGCTCTATTAATCAGGATTTAGTAGATGCACAGCAGGCTAGAAGAATACTAGACAGACTTGTTGGCTATAAGCTAAGCCCATTTTTGTCAAGGTGTATTCGCCGTGGTCTGTCTGGTGGTAGAGTGCAGTCTGTAGCTGTTAAAATTATAGTAGACAGAGAAAAGCAGATTCGTGAGTTTAAGCCAGAGGAATATTGGACAGTAGACGCTAAATTCTTACCTAAGGGTGGTAAAAGACAGTTTACAGCGTCACTTTATGGTACAGAAGAGGGTAAGCTTGCAATAACAAATGGCGAGCAGGCACATCAGATTGTTTCTGAGCTTGAGCAAGAGGAATTTACAATTACAAAAATTCGCAACGGCACAAGAAAAAAACAGCCTGCACCACCTTTTACAACCTCAACACTACAGCAAGAGGCTTCAAGAAAGCTTAATTTCCAATCACGCCGTACAATGAAGGTTGCACAGGAGCTATACGAAGGTATCGAAATACCACAGCTAGGTGCAGTGGGTCTTATAACATATATGAGAACAGACTCATTAAGAATTTCTAACGATGCTATTGCAGAGGTTACAGAATATATCAGAGGCAGATGGGGAGAGAAGTATCTTCCAAAACAGCCTAGAGTATTCAAATCAAAATCAAATGCTCAAGACGGTCACGAGGCTATTCGTCCTACAATGCCGTCATTAGAGCCAGACAAAATAAAATCAAGCCTTACAAACGATCAATACAAGCTATATAAGCTTATTTGGGAGCGTTTTACAGCTTGTCAGATGGCAGAATGTGTGCAAAAAACAACAAGTGCAGACATTCAAGGTGGTAAGTATATATTTAAAGCAACAGGCTATCGTGTGGATTTTGACGGCTTTACAACACTGTATGTAGAAAGTCAGGATTCAGCAGAAGAAAAGCAAAAGGAGCTACCACCACTAGAAAAGGATATGGTAGTAAAACCAAAAGAGATTATCCCTAACCAGCACTTCACACAGCCACCAGCACGCTTTACAGAAGCGTCACTTATCAAAACTCTTGAAGAAAACGGAATTGGTCGTCCATCTACATATGCGGCTACAATTTCTACAATTACAACAAGAGGTTATGTTAAGCGAGAGGGTAAAACACTGTTCCCAACAGAGCTTGGCGAGATTTCTACCGATTTAATGCTAAAGCACTTCCCAAAGATTGTTAATGTAAAATTTACAGCACAAATGGAAGAAAAGCTAGATAAGGTAGAAAAGGGTGAACAGCAGTGGATTGGTCTTTTAGATGATTTCTACGGCGATTTTAACGAAACCCTTAAAAAAGCAAAAGAAGATACAAAGGATATGAAAATAAAGCTTACCGAAGAAGAAACCGACATTGTCTGCGAGCAATGTGGCAGAAAAATGGTAATTAAAATGGGTAGATATGGCAAATTTATTGCTTGCCCTGGATATCCTGAATGTAAAAATGTTAAAAGCCTTGTAGAGTCAATAGGTGTTGCTTGCCCTAAGTGTGGTGGAGAGGTAGTTGTTAAAAAGTCAAAAAGAGGTAGAGTTTTCTATGGCTGTAACAACTATCCAGAATGTGATTTTGTATCATGGACAGAGCCTAGCAACGAGAAATGCCCACAATGTGGTCAGATTTTATACAAGAAAAGAGGAAAAACACCAAAGCTTTACTGTGCTACAGAGGGCTGTGGTTTCTCAAAAATTTACGAGGAAGAATAAAAGCGTATGAGTATTAAGGTAATAGGAGCAGGTCTTGCAGGCTGTGAGGCTGCATGGCAGATTGCAAACAGAGGAATAGCTGTAGAGCTTTACGAGATGAAGCCAAATAAAAAAACACCTGCACATCACAGCAATAATTTTGCAGAGCTTGTTTGCTCAAACTCTCTAAAGGCTGCAAGGGTAGCCAGTGCTGCAGGACTTCTAAAGGAAGAAATGCGTAATTTGAATTCTCTGCTTTTAAGCTGTGCTGACAAATGCAGTGTATCAGCAGGTGGTGCATTGGCTGTAAACCGTGACGATTTTTCTGCTATGGTTACAGAAAAAATCAAGAACCACCCCAATATCACAGTTATAGAGCAAGAAATAAACGAGCTACCAAGCGATGGTATATGTGTTATAGCTACAGGGCCTCTTACCTCAGATACTCTTGCTGATAATATCAAAGAAAAATTTGGTGGAGCATTAAGCTTTTTTGACGCTGCTGCACCAATAGTAACAGCAGAATCAATAGATTTTGAAAGTGCATTTTTTGCAAGCCGTTACGATAAGGGTAGTGGTGATGATTATATAAATTGCCCTATGAATAAAGAGGAATACGAGCTGTTCCATAACGAGCTTGTAAATGCCGAGCGTGCACCTTTAAAGGATTTTGATGTGCAAAATCCAAAGGTGTACGAGGGCTGTATGCCAATAGAGGTTATGGCACAGCGTGGTGCAGATACAATCCGTTTTGGTCCAATGAAGCCTGTAGGACTAAGAGACCCAAAAACAGGTCATCGTCCTTGGGCTGTGTTACAGCTTCGCAAAGAGAATAACGAGGGTACTTTGTACAATTTGGTAGGCTTTCAAACAAATTTGAAATTCCCAGAGCAGAAAAGAGTATTTTCTTTAATACCTGCACTAAAAAATGCTGAGTTTGTAAGGTATGGTGTAATGCACAGAAATACCTTTATAAATTCACCACAGCTTTTAAATTCAGACTTTTCACTTAAAGAAAATAAAAATATTTTCTTTGCTGGTCAGATAACAGGTGTAGAGGGTTATATGGAGTCTGGCTGTAGTGGCTTAATGGCTGGTATAAATGCAGCTAGATTATACAAGGGTGTTGATACTGTTACATTGCCAAATTGCACTATGATAGGCTCACTTTCAGCGTATATCAGCAATCCAACTGTAACAAATTTTCAGCCAATGGGTGCAAACATAGGAATTTTACCACAGCTTGAAGAAAAGATAAGAGATAAAAAGCTAAAGGCAGAAAAGCACGCCGAGCGTTCACTTTCAGCACTGGCTGAATTTATAAAGGATAAAGAAATTTAATGAGGAATATAAGCTATGAGTAAAAAGAAAAAGACAGTAATAATTGTACTAAGCTCAATATTAATTTTACTTATAATTATGATTGTAGGTGTTTCATATTTTACAGGCACACAGGTTGTTTCAGGCTCAACACAGCTTGTAACAAACGAAGAAACTAAAGGTGCATCCGAAGGCTTCTGGAAAAAATATGGCATAAATAACAAAGAGTTTCGCAAGACCTATACTGTTGAGGAAATCAAACTGACATCTTCATTTGATGGTCACACAATCCCTGCCGATTTTATTTACTCAGGCAATAAAGAGGGTAATTTTGTTGTTATGGTACATGGGCTTGGTGGTAATCGTTACTCAAATTATCCTATAGCTGAATTTTTTCTAGAGAATGGCTATAATGTAATTACATACGACCAAAGAAGTTCCAACGAAAATACAGCCGAAAAAACAACCTTTGGATATTGGGAAAAGTACGACCTTATCGATTGCATTAATTATGCAAAGAAGTTCTCAAACGGTAATAAAATTGGTATTTGGGGTACATCTTTTGGTGGAGCTACAGCTGTACAGGCAGTTGCATATGAAAAAACACAAGATGATATTGCCTTTTTAATTCTTGATTGTCCTGTAAGTAGTATGGCGTGGATGATTGAGGAAGAAATAAAAGCTATGGAAATAGGTATTCCTATTGACTATATGATGTGGTGTGGAAATATAGTCAACAAGCTTGAGCTTGGCTTTACATACGAGGACGCTGATTCTGCGATCTTGGCTAAAAATATTAATATTCCAACACTTGTAATTAATAGCGAAGTTGATACAGTAACTCCATATTTTATGGGAAAGGATATTTACGATAATCTTTCAAGTACCAAAAAAGAAATATGGACAGTTAAAGATAGCAAGCATACTGAAATGTGGCTTGACTACAACGAGGAGTATCGTAGTAGAGCTACAAAATTTATAGAAGATAATTAAGAATTACACATAAATATATAGAAAATAAAACGAGGATTATTTATGAAAATTATAGTAGATGCTTTTGGTGGCGATAATGCACCTCTTGAAATAATCAAGGGCTGTGCAATGGCTGTAGAAGAATATGGTGTAAATATTATTCTTACAGGTAATCAGGATATAATCAAAAAGGTTGCCACAGAAAACGAAATATCACTTAATAATATAGAAATTGTACACACAGATATTGTTGTTACAGCTGACGACGATGCTTCTGTAGTTGTTAAAGACAAAAAGGATTCCTCAATGGGTTTAGGCTTTCAGCTACTTGCAGAGGGCAAGGGTGATGCCTTTGTGTCAGCTGGTAACAGTGGTGCACTTGTTGTGGGTAGTACACTTGTTATTAAACGCATTAAGGGCATAAAACGCCCTGCGTTTGCTCCTGTTCTACCAAACTCAGAGGGTTGCTTTATGCTTATTGATGGTGGTGCAAATAACGAGGTTCGTCCAGAAATGCTACAGCAATTTGGTATAATGGGTTCAATCTATATGAACAAGGTTATGGGTGTAGAAAACCCACGAGTAGGACTTGCTAATGTTGGTACAGAGGAGCATAAGGGTACTCAGCTACAGCTTGACGCATATAAACTGCTAAAAGAAAGCAATATTAACTTTGTTGGTAATATAGAGGGTAGAGATGTACCGGCAGATTCCTGCGAGGTTTTAGTTGCAGACGGTTTTACAGGTAATATGATTCTTAAAACCTACGAGGGTGTTGCTATTGAGCTTATGAAGAAGATTAAGGGTATATTCAAGATGAGTCTTAAAAATAAGCTTGCAGCTGGTTTAATTATGAAAGACCTAAAAGCTTTTGCAACAAAAATGGACTACAACGAATACGGTGGTGCTGCAATTATGGGTGTAAACAAGCCTGTATTTAAAGCACATGGTAGTGCAAAGGCTAAAACTATGAAAAACGCAATTAAGCTTACAATGCAGTTTGTAGAGGGTAATGTAATAGACGAAATAAGTAAAAATGTATAATTACTCTATATGCTGACAGAGGGGAGTATTTACAATGGAAGAGCTCGAAAAAAGCCTTGGCTATAAATTTAAAGAGATAAAATATTTAAAAACAGGTCTTACACATTCTTCTTATGCAAACGAAAATAAAAAGAATAATATAAAATGTAACGAAAGACAAGAGTTTCTTGGTGATGCTGTTTTAAGCATAGTTGTTTCTGATTATATATATAAGAATTGTCCTAATAGGCCAGAGGGAGACCTTACAAAGCTAAGAGCCTCACTTGTTTGCGAAAAATCACTTGCAGGCTATGCTCGTTCAATAAATCTAGGTAAGTTTTTATTGCTAAGCAAGGGCGAAAGACGCTCAAACGGTCAAGACAGACCTTCAATTTTGGCAGATGCATTTGAGTCTGTAATTGCTGCAATATATCTTGATGGTGGTATGGAAGAAGCAAGAAAGTTTGTTTTAAGATTTGTTATTCCAGACATTAAAAGCGAAAGAACAATAAGATTTAAAGATTATAAAACATCATTACAAGAAATTATTCAGAAAAATCCAGAAGAAAGGCTTGAGTATGTGCTTGTGGCAGAAAGTGGCCCAGACCATAACAAACATTTTGTTGTAGAAGTTCACCTTAACAGCAATGTAATAGGCAAGGGTGGCGGTAGAAGCAAAAAAGAAGCAGAGCAGCAGGCAGCACGAGAAGCGTTGAGGTTAATGGGATATTGAAACACTCAAATGTAGCAATATTTGTACCACATAATGGTTGCCCTAATTGCTGTTCGTTTTGCAATCAAGTAAAAATCACAGGCAAGCAAAATCAACCAACATATAATGATGTTATAAATGCTGTAGAAATTGCAATGCAGAGCAAAGGCTATAGTCCTACAATGTCAGAAATAGCCTTTTTTGGTGGTAGCTTTACTGCAATAGAGCGTACATATATGCTACAGCTTTTGTCTACAGCATATAGCTATGTAAAATCGGGTAAGTTTTCAGGTATCAGAATATCTACCAGACCCGACTTTATAGATGACGAAATTCTTACAATTCTAAAGCAGTATGGTGTTACTGCTATTGAACTAGGTGCACAAAGTATGTGTGATGATGTTCTCACACTTAACCACAGAGGTCATACAGCACAGCAGGTTGTAAATGCGTCAAAGCTTATAAAGGAATATGGCTTTAGCCTTGGCTTGCAAATGATGACAGGTCTATATAGTAGTACACCAGATAAGGATATATATACAGCACAGCAAATATGTACTTTACAGCCAGCAACAGTGCGTATATACCCTACAATAATTATGAAAAACACACTGCTTGCTGACTATTATAGCAGTGGCAAATATACAACCTATTCACTTGAAGAAACAATCTCGCTTTGTGCAAGACTTTTAATGATGTTTGAAGAAAACAATATTAAGGTTATACGCTTAGGCTTGCATAGTACAGACGAGCTTGCTTCTTCTATGGTAGCAGGCCCATGGCATCCATCAATAGGAGAGCTATGTGCGTCACGAATTTACAGAAATAAAATTGAAAATTATATTAACAAAAATAGCTTACCAAAGGGTAGCTATTCTATTTTTATAAATCCTAAAGAAATTTCTAAGGTGCTAGGGCAAAAGCGAAGCAATTTAGAATATTTCAAACAGCTTGGCTACAACATAAAGCCTATACAAGCTCAAATAGAAAAGGGAGAATTTATTATTACTTTAAATGAATAATTTAAACTTACAATAGTAAATTTAGCTTAGTATAGGTATTACAGGAGTTGAAATTGTGCTATTAAAATCATTAGAAATACACGGCTTTAAAACCTTTCCCGATAAAACTAAATTAACCTTCGATAGAGGCATAACATCAATAGTTGGTCCTAACGGTAGTGGTAAAAGTAACATAAGTGACGCTATTCGTTGGGTACTTGGTGAACAGTCGGCAAAGGCTATACGATGCTCTAAAATGGAGGATGTTGTATTTAACGGTACAGATAATCGTAAAAAGCTAGGTTATGCAGAGGTAACACTTACATTCGATAATAAAGACAGGTCACTTGCCTTTGACGGTGACGAGGTAGCAATCACAAGACGTTACTATCGTTCGGGCGATAGTGATTATATGATAAATAAGGCTTCTGTAAGATTAAAGGATATACACGAACTGTTTATGGATACAGGTCTTGGTCGTGACGGCTATTCTATGATTGGTCAGGGTAAAATCGACAGCATAGTAGCCTCAAAAAGCGAAGAAAGACGAGAGATTTTTGAAGAAGCAGCAGGTATATCTCGATTTAGATACCGTAAGCTAGAGGCAGAACGCAAGCTAAAGGGTACAGAAGAAAATTTAGTGCGTCTGCGTGATATTCTTACAGAGCTTGACGATAGAGTAGGTCCTCTAGAAATACAAGCCAAAAAAGCAGAGGCGTTTTTAGAGTATTCAAACGAGAAAAAAGAGCTTGAAATTGCTTTATGGCTTAACACAATCAAGCAGTCTGCATCTATATTAAGAGAACAGGAAGAAAAGCTAGAAATCGCAAGAAGTCAGCACCAATTAGCAGAGCAGGCACTTGAAGATATTCAAAAGCAAAGTGAAGAGCTGTTCCTACAAAACAATAAGCACACAGCTTTAATAGATGAAATCAGACGAGAAATTTCAGCCTACGACCAGCAAATTGCAGAGAAAAATTCTGCTGTGTCTGTAGCAAAAAATAATATTATACATAACAACGAAAATATCACCCGTGTACAGCAAGAGATAGATTCTCTTGCAACTTCGGCAAAGGATACAGAAATAGAAATTAAAGAAAAAAAGCAGAAGATTGAAGAATATAATCAAAAAATCACACAGCTTCAAACTTCATATTCAGATATTGAAAATTCACTTAACGAGATTAATTTAAGTGTAAGCCAAAATTCTGACAAGCTACAAGAAATTTCTTTAAATCTTACAAAGCTTACTGCAAAGGCTGCCGATATTAAGGTTTCTGCAATGACAAGTATGGCTTCAGTAGGTGAAGCAAAGGAGCGTATAAATACGCTTAATAAATCAAAAATAGTTAAGTCACAACAGTTTAATGACTTGTCTATACAATGCAGAGATTACGAAAAAATGCTTGCAGATTCTACCGAAAGAGTAACAGCATTAAGCAATTCGCTTTCGGGTAATCAGCTTAAGCTTACAAATAGACAGCAAAAGCGAGAAGAGCTAAAAAATACTGCCGATAAGCTTAACCTTGATTATCAAGAAAGAGTACGCAGAGTGCGTATGCTTGAGGATTTAGAAAGAAATATGGAGGGCTTTTACAACAGTGTAAAAATTGTTATAAAAGAAGCTCAAAGAGGCAATCTTAATGGTATACACGGACCAGTTTCAAGAGTTATCGAGGTTCCTGCCGATTATACCGTGGCAATAGAAACAGCACTAGGTAATTCAATGCAGCATATTGTTACAACAGACGAAGAAAGTGCAAAAGCTGCAATCAATTACCTAAAGCAACGAGATGGTGGACGAGCTACATTCTTGCCACTAACAACAATTAAGGGTACTGTATTAGCAGAAAAGGGCTTAGAGCTTTGTAATGGCTTTGTGGGTGTTGCCTCACAGCTTTGTAGCTGTCAGCCACAATACACCTCAATTTTAAATTCATTGCTTGGCAGAATTGTAATTGCAGATACTCTTAACAATGCCGTTTCAATAGCTAAAAAATATAGCTATAAATTCCGTATTGTAACTCTAGACGGTCAAGTTATAAATGCAGGTGGTTCTCTTACTGGTGGTTCTCAGGGCAGAAAGTCAGGCTTGCTATCAAGAGCAGGAGAAATCCAAAAGAATAAAGAAATTGCACTTAACTTAAAAGAGCAAGCAGAAAAAGCACTTGAGGATTATAAATCAGCTTCTAGAGATTATGCCGAAACCGAAGCTGATATCATAAGCACTCGTGCAGAGCTTTCAAAGGCTCAAGAAGAAAAAATCAAGATAGAGGCTGTGCTAAAAAGCAGTAAAGCCGAGGTTTCTACACTAAATACCTCGTTAACAGATTTAGAAAATGAAATACTATTGCTTACTGCAAAGGTAGAAAGTCAATCTACAATACATCTACAGTCACAGCGAGAGCTTGATGAAATAACAAAAGAGATTGAAAAGGCAGAGAAGGATTCAAGCTATATTACAGACGGCAGAGCCGAGCTTTCTCAAAAACGTGAAGAATTAGCAGATAAGCTACAAAATATCAGACTAGAAATTGTTACTGCACAAAAGGATATTGAAAATATCAATGCAGAGATAAAGCTTGCACTTACAAACGAGAATACAAGAAGTATCCGTAAAGAGTCTTTAAAAAGAGAGATAGCTGACTATACAAGTAGAAACGAAGCTATAGATACACAGCTTGAGTTTTTACAGCAACAGCTAAGCGAGCTTACAGCAAAATCAAAAGCATCTCAGCAAAAAATTGATAAAATAAATAAAGAACGTACCGAAACAGACGGTAAAGCAGCAAAGCTTCGTCAGGCAGAGCGTGATAAGCTGAACGAGCGTGAAACAGCAGGCAGAGAGCTTTCTAAGCTTGAAGAACGCAAGCTGAATTTACAAAAGCAGTATGATGATATTATCAGCAAGCTGTGGGAGGAGTACGAGCTTACTCCAAGAGAGGCAGAAGAAAAATCTAAGCCAATAGATAATCCAAACACAGCAAAAAAGCGTCTTAACGAGTTAAAGAATAAGATTAAGGCACTAGGTAATGTTAATGTGTCTGCTATCGAAGAATACAAAGAGGTATCACAGCGTCATAAATTTATGACTGTGCAGGTTGCAGATGTAGAAAAATCTAAAACAGAAATTATGCGTTTAATAGGTGATCTTACAAAGCAGATGAAAGACCTTTTTGTAGAACGCTTCAACCAGATAAATGGTCACTTCTCGAAAACCTTTGTAGAGCTGTTTGGTGGTGGTAAGGCACACCTAGAGCTTACAAACCCAGAGGATGTACTTACAAGTGGTATAGAAATTATAGTACACCCACCAGGAAAAATCGTAGTACATCTTGAAGCATTATCAGGTGGTGAAAAGGCACTTGTTGCTATAGCACTTTATTTTGCTATAATGAAGGTAAGCCCGGCACCATTCTGCGTAATGGACGAGATTGAAGCTGCACTTGACGAGGTTAATGTAGACCGTTTTGCACAATATTTGCGTATTATGAATGATAACACACAGTTTATCCTTATTACACACCGTCGTGGTACAATGGAAGAGGCCGATGTATTATATGGTGTAACAATGCAGGATAAGGGTGTTTCAAAATTGTTGTCACTTCGTGCATCAGAGGTTGCATCTAAGCTGAATATGCATTAAAATATTAAATATAAATACAATAAGAAAGGGTGAGCAAAATGGGATTGTTTAGTAAAATTAAAGAGGGTCTTAAAAAGACAAGAAATGCTGTTGTAAATCAGATTGACAGTATGCTTAAATCCTTTACAAAAATTGATGAAGAATTATTTGAAGAGCTAGAGGAGCTTCTTATAATGGGTGATGTTGGTATGAAAACAGCCAACAAAATCACAACAGAGCTTCGTGCAAGAGTTAAAAAAGAGGGTGTAACTGACCCTAACGAGGTTCACAGACTATTAAGAGAAATCACAGCCGATATGCTAAGAGGTGGCGAGGAGTTAAAAATAAACACAAAGCCATCTGTAATTCTTGTTATAGGTGTAAACGGTGTTGGTAAAACTACAACAATAGGTAAGCTTGCAAATAACTTGCGTATGCAGGGTAAGCACGTGCTATTAGCTGCTGCAGATACCTTCCGTGCTGCTGCTATCGACCAGCTTGAAATATGGGCAGACAGAGCACAATGTGAAATTGTTAAGCAAAAAGAGGGTTCAGACCCAGCTGCAGTTGTATTTGACGCAATTTCAGCAGCAAAGGCAAGAGGTGCAGATGTAATCATTGCCGATACAGCTGGTAGACTACACAACAAAAAGCACCTTATGGGAGAGCTTAATAAAATCAGCAGAATTATCGACAGAGAGCTTCCAGATGCAGATAAGGAATTTTTAATCGTTCTTGACGCAACAACAGGACAAAACGCAGTAAATCAGGCAAGAGAGTTCAAAAATGCTGCCGGCATTACTGGTATTGTTCTTACAAAGCTAGATGGTACAGCAAAGGGTGGCGTTGTTCTTTCTATTAAAGAAGAACTTGGCGTA
>JAZSEI010000069.1:0-7861 GCA_045531635.1 Acutalibacteraceae bacterium | reverse complement strand
AGCCTTATTTGGTACATAGTTAAGGTCACAAGCCTCGTCTGGCTCATCTAGGTTAATTGTAGGTGGTACTACACCATTCTTAAGTGCAAGTACAGCTGCAATAGCCTCTACTGCACCTGTTGCACCAAGCATATGACCTGTCATAGACTTTGTTGAGCTGATTAGTGACTCGTAAGCCTTGTCACCAAGAGCCTTTTTAATAGCCTTTGTTTCGCCTGAGTCGTTAAGTGGTGTGCTTGTACCATGAGCATTGATATAAAGCTTATCGTCAGCTGTTAGGCCTGCCTCTTCAAAAGCAAGCTCAAATGCCTTTGCACTACCTACTGCGTCTGGATCTGGAGCTGTTACGTGGTGAGCGTCACAGGTGTTGCCATAGCCAACAAACTCTGCGTAAATCTTAGCACCTCTTGCCTTAGCGTGCTCGTATTCTTCAAGGATAAGCATACCAGCACCCTCACCAAGTACAAAACCACTTCTTCTCTTATCAAATGGAGTTGAAGCACACTTAGGGTCTTCGTTAAGTGTAAGTGCCTTACAGTTGGCAAAGCCTGCAACTGTTAGTGGAGTAACAGCAGCTTCGCTACCACCAGCGATAATAGCGTCTGCAAGACCATACTTAATAGCACGGAATGCCTCGCCAAGCTCGTGTGTACCTGTTGAGCAAGCTGTAACCATTGGTACACATACACCCTTTGCTTTAAACTTAATAGCAACCTGTCCTGCTGCTATATTTGAAATCATCATTGGGATAAAGTGAGGTGATACCTTTCTTGAACCACCTGTGTAGAATGCAACACTATTGTCGTAGAATGTCTTCATACCACCAATACCAGAGCCTACATATACACCAAAACGGTCCTCTGCAACATTGCCTAGAATGCCACTATCCTCTACAGCCTCTTGTGCAGCAGCAATAGCGAACTGAACAAATCGGTCTGTTTTTCTTACTTCTTTTTTCTCTATATATTTAGTTGGGTCAAAATCTTTAACCTCACCTGCTATTTTAACCTTTGAATCTGTAGTATCAAAAGCTGTTATGTAATCAATACCACATACACCATTAACCATATTATTCCAGGTTGTTTCTACATCATTACCAAGTGGTGTAACGCAACCAATACCTGTAACTACAACTCTTCTCATTTTAGGAATTCTCCTTTCGAAAAATAATTATTAATAACGATAATTAATTATTTTTTAATCTATAATTATTATCAGTGTAAAATTCTTAAAATCAAATTAACCCATAATTGGATTACATAGCCATACCACCGTCTACTCTTAGAACCTCACCTGTAATGTATGAAGCCTCGTCTGAGCATAGGAAAGCAATTGCGTTTGCAACATCCTCTGGTAAACCACGCTTTCTCATTGGGATTGAAGCCTCGATAGCGTCTTTAACCTTGTCGCTTAGTGCGTTTGTCATATCTGTAATGATATAACCAGGAGCTACAGCGTTAACTGTTACACCTCTTACTGCAAGCTCTTTAGCAACTGACTTTGTAAGACCGATTACACCAGCCTTTGAAGCTGAGTAGTTAGCCTGACCAGCGTTACCGTTGATACCTACAACTGAAGCTACATTAACAATTCTGCCTGCTCTCTTCTTCATAAAGTGAGAATATGTATGCTTAATCATATTGAATGTACCCTTTAGGTTTACATTGATTACTGAATCAAACTCTGCTTCGCCCATCTTTAGCATTATCATATCTCTTACGATACCTGCGTTATTTACAAGAATGTCAATACCACCAAACTCGTCGATAATCTGGTCTACTACGTTCTTTGATTCCTCAAAGTTAGAAACGTCGCAGTAATAAAGACCAACCTTAACACCTAGTGCCTCGATTTCTTTCTTAGCGTTTTCGCCCTCTTCCTCTTTACCTACATATAGAATAGCAATGTTTGCACCCTGTGATGCAAGCTTCTTTGCAACTGCTAGACCAATACCTCTTGATGCACCTGTAACAACGGCTGTTTTATTCTCTAAACTCATTTTCTTATCCTCCGAAATAATAAATTATATATTCAATGCTTCTAATGTAGCCTTATCCTCTACATTGTAAACTGTAACATCTTTGTTGATTTTTTTAATTAACCCTGCTAGTGTTTTACCAACACCAACCTCAATAAATGTATCTACACCCTGCTCAATTAGGTTTTCTACTGTTTTTTGCCACTGTACTGGGCTTTCTACCTGAGCAGTAATAAGTGCCTTGTAATCGTCAGCATAAGGCTGTGCTGTAAAATTGCTGTAGATTGGAACATTTGGTGTGTTTAGCTCTTTATCCTGTAGATACTCACCTAGTCCCTTTGCTGCACTGCTCATAAAAGGAGAGTGGAACGCACCACTTACAGCAAGCTTTACTGGTCTACCCTTTGCCTCTTGCACAGCCTGCATTAAAGGCTCTGCGTTTTCTTCTGTTGTAGCAACAACTGTCTGAATTGGGCTGTTGTAGTTTACTGGGAAAGTATTTTCGAACTTACCTGCAATTTCTTCTACCTTTTCTGGTGTTAGCTTTAATACAGCTACCATTGCACCCTTATTCTCCTGTGCTGCCTTATCCATAAGCTCGCCACGCTTGCAAACAAGCTTAAAAGCGTCTTCATAGCTTAGAATACCACTAAAGCCAAGTGCTGCAATTTCTCCAAGTGAAAAGCCTGCAACATAGTCTGGCTTAATGCCCTTTTCTGCAACAGCTGCTGCAGCTGCAAGGTCAGCAGTAAATACGCAAGGCTGTGTATTTACTGTACGGTTAAGCACCTCTTGCTCTGCTGTAAAGCACTGTGCTGAAGTACCCTCTCTAATGCTGTCTGCCATATCGTAAACAGCCTTAGCAGCTGGTGAGCATTCATAAAGCTCTTTACCCATACCTGTGTACTGAGCACCTTGACCTGAAAAAACAAATGCTATTTTACCCATTTAGCTGCACCACCTAATACCTGCTCTGTCTCTGTAAAGATTTCTTCGATAATCTCTTTACAAGACTGCTCTTTCTTAACCATACCAGCAATCTGACCAGCCATTACGCAACCGTTAGAAACATCGCCCTCTCTGGCTGCCATTCTAAGTACGCCTGCACCCATTTTCTCT
Organism: Acutalibacteraceae bacterium; assembly: GCA_045531635.1. GTDB lineage: Bacteria > Bacillota > Clostridia > Oscillospirales > Acutalibacteraceae > CAG-964. The sequence goes on along the minus strand of JAZSEI010000069.1, from coordinate 4,764 downwards.
AGCTCTTCGTCTGTAATCTCACTACTGTTATACTCGCACTTTGTGTACTCTCTTGTGAAAGCATTCTTTAGTGAACGAACAGGGTGACCAAGTCTTTTACCTGTTACAACTGTATCAATATCTTTAGCCTTAATAATCTTGTTCTTATATTCCTGAGTAATTGTACATTCATTAGCAACCAAGAAACGAGTACCAAGCTGTACACCCTGAGCACCTAGCATAAATGCAGCAGCAACGCCTCTACCGTCACCAATACCACCAGCTGCAATAACTGGAATATCTACAGCGTCACAAATCTGTGGAACTAGAGCCATTGTTGTGATGTCACCAACGTGACCACCAGATTCGCCACCCTCTGCGATAACAGCAAATGCACCGTTTCTCTGTGCCATTTTTGCAAGTGTTACAGATGGTGTTACAGGAATTACCTTAATACCAGCCTCTAGCCACATCTCCATATATCTTGCTGGGTTACCAGCACCTGTTGTAACAACTGGGATTTTCTCCTCTGCAACAACCTTTGCTGTTTCTTCAACAAATGGGCTCATAAGCATAATGTTTACACCAAAAGGCTTGTCTGTAAGCTCACGGCACTTCTGGATTTCTGCTCTTAGCTGTTCGCCATTTGAGTTCATAGCGGCGATAATACCTAAGCCACCAGCGTTACTAACACCTGCTGCAAGAGAAGCGTCTGCTACCCAAGCCATACCACCCTGAAAAATAGGGTACTTAATATTTAATAGTTCGTTAATTGGGGTACTTATCATAATATGTACATTCCTTTCATTTCAAATTATTATACGATTTAATGTAAATCATAGATTTACAGTTGTTTTATGTTTTATATAAAGAATTAGTCCTTGTCCCATGTAATTACACAGCTAGCTGTTGTAAGACCTGCACCAAATGCACAGAATACAATGTTGTCGCCTTTTTTGAACATTCCCTTTTCTACACAGTCACTAAATGCAATAGCACAGCCACCACCCGATGTGTTACCATACTCTGAAATTGTACGGATAAACTTTTCTGATGGAATGTCAAGCTTTTCTGCTGCAGCGTCGATAATTCTGATATTAGCCTGATGTGGGATAACCCAGTCTATATCAGCCTCGGTTAAGCCAGCTGCCTTAATAGCCTTTTTAGTGCCTCTTACCATTGACATAACAGCAAACTTATAAACCTCTGGACCATTCATATATAAATATGGTGATTGACCCTTATCCTTATAGAATGGAGAAGTATTTTCGCCATGTGGACAGTTAAGAACCTCTGTGTTACCCTTTGCACCGATTTCGATGTATTTTAGTCCGTCACCCTCACCAAGAACAACAGCACCACCACCGTCACCGAATAGTACGCATGTTGCACGGTCTGTCCAGTCTACTATGTTAGATAGGTTATCAAAAGCAATTACCAAAGCCTTTTTAACTCTGCCTCTTGTGAAAAATCCGTCTGCAACATCTAACGCATAAATAAAGCCTGAGCAAGCTGCATTAATATCAAATGCTGGACACTTTGCACCAATTTCCTTTTGAATTATGCAAGCCTGTGAAGGAGTAATAAACTCGCCACGAAGGGTCGCACATATAATAAGGTCAAGCTCTTGTGCTGTGATACCTGCATTTTCCATAGCCTCTTTTGCTGCTTTTACGCAAAGTTCGGTCATGGTTTCGTCTTTCATTATGTGTCTTCTTTTAATACCTGTTCTTGTTGAAATCCATTCGTCATTTGTTTCTACTAATGTAGAAAGCTCATCGTTAGTCATTACATACTCGGGTACAGCCTTACCTGTACCAAGAACGCTAAAGCTCATAGTTACTTTTCCTTTCAATTATGCAGATTTTTTTAATGCTTCTTTATTAGTGGTACTATTAATTTTACTTGTAAGGAATTTATTCATTCTTTCCATACATTTTATAAGAGTACATTTTTCGCTTTCTTTCATATCACAAAGAATATCCTTAGCCATATTTTTTCTAAAACGCTTATGTATTCTGTCGGCGTGTCTGCCTCTTTCTGTTAAATTAACATATACCTGTCTGCCATCAGTTTCACTTTTATGGCGGGCTACATATCCTTTTTTTTCTAGCCTGTTTACAGCTATTGTAACAGATGACGGTGTAATCATAAGCTCTGTAGCTATATCGCCTACCATTTTACCTGTTACAGGACTTTTATTGATAACCTCCAGCATAGAAAGCTCACTTACTGACAAATTAAAACGCTTAGAGCTGTTAAACATATTCTGCTCAAATCGGTTAAGTAAAACATAGCTGGTAGACAAAGTATCGTTAAATTTCTTAATAAAAAAATCTTCCATACTTCCTCCCGGTTACTTTAAATTATTTTGATAATCAAATTAATAAATTATAAGTAATGGGTAAACTAAAAGCTTACCCCACAATAATTTATTTTGACTACCTAAATAATTTTAGTACCAAAACGCCATTTTGTCAATAAATAATCGCAAAGCAGAAATACAATCTAACTATTGTATAATTATTACATAAAAACAGTGCATAATTTGTTAAAATATGCAATCAAAGGAATTAACTGCACAAATCTTCAAGTAATTTTCTAAGGCTTTCGTCATTGTCGACTGTTATCCCCTGTTTTAAATCGTTAATGTCCTGCTGTGGTAGTGCTTGTACATATCTGTCGGTTATTTTAAAGGGCTTGTCTTGCCCCTTATAAAAGACTGCTACCATTCCATTATACTCACGCACGATATATGTTTGATAGTTGGTTGGCTGCTGAATTTCGGTTGGTGCTGTATTGGTGGTTTCGTCTGCCCTGCTACAGCTGTACAATGTTGAAATTAAAGCTGTAATCATTAAAAACGAAAAAGCCAGCCATATAAACCAAGTAAACCTTTTGCTCATATTATCACCCATTTTTTATTAATATTATTATTGTTGCAGAAAACTTAGGATTCATTCATGAAATAAATTTGATTATTTTTCATAAAAGTTATAGGTTTTGTCATAAATTTATTGAAATTATTGCGTTTGTGTGTTGCTTAAAATTCGATTTTGTGGTATTATTTGAACAAGTTTGTTTATATTAACCAAAACAAAAGAATATTTATAAGAGGGAGAAAAATATTTTATGGAAAAAACAACAAAAAGAAACTCCTTTAAAGGCTCTCTTGGCTTTGTGCTTGCTGCAGCAGGTAGTGCCGTGGGTCTGGGAAATATATGGAGATTCCCGTATTTAGCAGCTAAAGATGGTGGTGGATTGTTCCTTGCAATGTATATAATACTTGCACTTACCTTTGGATTTGCACTACTTACAACTGAAACTGCTATTGGTAGAAAAACAAAGCAAAGTCCACTAACAGCTTATGGAAAAATCAAGAAAAACTGGAAATGGCTAGGTATTATAGCCTGTTTAGTGCCGGTAATCATTTTGCCTTATTACTGCGTAATTGGTGGTTGGGTAATTAAATATTTTATTATGTATTTAACTGGTAACGGTGCTACTACTGCACAAGCAGATTATTTCACAGGCTTTATCACATCTAACTATGAACCTGTTATTTTGCTTGTAGTATTTCTACTGGCAACTGCATTTGTTATATTCAGAGGTGTAAACAAGGGCATTGAGAATTTCTCTAAGGTATTAATGCCTGTATTGATTTTATTAGTTGTTGTTATTGCTGTATTTTCACTTACACTTAGTCACACAGATGCAAGTGGTGTAACAAGAACAGGCTTGCAGGGCTTAAAGGTTTATCTTGTGCCTGATTTATCAAACATAACAGTAAAAAGCTTCTTTACCACATTGCTTGACGCAATGGGACAGCTTTTCTTTAGTTTGAGTGTTGCTATGGGTATTATGATTGCTTATGGTTCTTATGTACCTGATGAAGATAACCTTGGAAAATCAATAAATCAGATTGAAATATTCGACACAGTTGTTGCATTTTTGGCTGGTGTTATGATTATTCCTGCTGTGTTTACATTCTCTGGTACAGAGGGTCTTGCAGCTTCTGGTCCTGGCTTAATGTTTATTTCGTTGCCAAATGTATTTTCACAGATGGGCTGGGCTGGTAATATTGTTGGCTGCTTGTTCTTTGCAATGGTATTATTTGCAGCACTTACAAGCTCTGTATCGGTAATGGAGGCTATTATTTCAAGCCTTATGGACCAATTTGGCTGGTCAAGAAAGAAAGCTGTGCTTATCGAAACAACCATTGCACTAGTTGCTGGTGTTGTTGTTTGCCTGGGTTACAATGTTCTATACTTTGACATAACATTGCCTAATGGTAGTGCAGCTCAGATTCTTGATGTTATGGATTACATCAGTAACAACATTCTTATGCCTGTTGTTGCTATTGGTACTTGTATTCTTATTGGTTGGATTGCAAAGCCAAAAACAGTTATTGACGAGGTTGAGAAGAATGGAAAGAAGATGGGCAGAAAAGCTCTTTATGTTGTAATGATTAAGTTTATTACACCTGCACTACTTATTCTACTGTTCTTAAAGTCTTTAGGTATTCTTACTGTAATTTAATCAAAAGATTATAAACAAAAATTAAAGCTGACATCGCATTTAAGTGATGTCAGCTTTTTTATTTAGTAAAGTAAATTGGAATTTTTCGGTCAGAGTTGCACTCTGGGGATTACTATTTAAAACTATAGTTTTATTACTTAAAATTGGTTTGTGTTGATTTAAAGTGTTTTTTATATGGGACGCATACTTTTGGCAATCAATTTACTTCGTAAATTGGTTGCATTACGCGTCGAACTCTTACTTGCT
>JAZSEI010000084.1:0-36170 GCA_045531635.1 Acutalibacteraceae bacterium | reverse complement strand
TCAGCACATCGTCCTTCTCCTTGACAAGCGTCAGCTTGCCTGAGTCGTCGTCCTCGTTCTGAGCAAATTCTGCTCGACAATCTATTCCACCGTTTAAACAGGTATTAGTATTAGGTATTATTTAATGAAAATTTATAGTCGCTCATACACTTCTTTTTTGGTGTGTATGGGCGACTAAAATTTTGAGGAGTATTTCATACTGGAACTAAACACGATTTAAAATGCAGAAATACTTTCGGCATATTTGCACTACACTTTATATTGTGTCCTCGCAAGGCGTCAACCTTGCTGTGGTTCAGTATTCATTCAGCACAAATCTGCTCGAAATTCTTTTTTGATTTTAAACGGTGTTTAGTATTACAATTATTTTACAGATTCTCTAATCAATCACATACAACAGCTTTGTTGCCGTTGGATATTTTTGCTTTTGTTATTTTAGGGTTATCTCAACTAGTGACATAGAGAATAAAAAAGGAAGCAGACTTGTTAAAGCTTGCTCCCTTTTTTATTATAATACTATTTATCTGATTCCGTATTTTTCAATGATATAGTCCATATCCTTATCACCTCTACCAGAAAGGTTAATAAGAACAGAGCCAGTGCCCATTTCTTTTGCAAGCTTCATTGCATAAGCTACAGCGTGAGAGCTTTCGATAGCAGGGATAATACCCTCAAGCTTAGAAAGTGTGAAGAAAGCGTTTACTGTTTCTTCGTCGTCTACCACGTCATACTTAACTCTGCCAAGGTCGTGTAGGAATGCGTGCTCTGGACCAGATGAAGGATAATCAAGACCACTTGCAACTGAGTATACAGGTGCAGGCTCGCCGTTTTCGTCTTTAAGCATTATGCTGTTAAAGCCGTGCATAATGCCCTCTGTGCCATATTTTAGGCTTGCTGCGTGGTCACCAAGTGTAGCACCTCTACCTAGTGGCTCAACACCATAAATGTCTACAGGGTCGTTTAAAAAGCCAGAGAAGAAGCCCATTGCATTTGAACCACCACCAACGCAAGCAACGATAGCGTCAGGTAGCTCGCCTGTCATCTTTGTAAACTGATCTCTTGCTTCTATACCTATAACACTCTGGAAGTCACGCACCATCATAGGGAATGGGTGAGGACCAAGTACAGAACCAATGCAGTATACGCAGTTTTTATAATCCTCGCTATATGCCTTAAAAGCAGCGTCTACAGCCTCTTTTAGAGTTGCCAGACCATGAGTTACCTCTATAACATTTGCACCTAATATCTTCATTCTTGCAACGTTAGGAGCCTGCTTTTTAATATCAACCGAGCCCATATAAATATCGCACTCAAGACCAAAATAAGCAGCAGCAGTAGCCAAAGCAACACCATGCTGACCAGCACCAGTTTCTGCAATTACCTTTTTCTTACCCATGTATTTAGCAAGCAAAGCTTCACCCATACAGTGGTTAAGCTTGTGAGCACCTGTGTGGTTAAGATCTTCACGCTTTACATATAGCTGAACATTGCCAAGAGTTGATGAAAGTCTTTCAAGATATGAAATTGGTGTTGGTCTACCCTGAAACTCAGTGCGTATTCTGCGAAGCTCGCTTATAAACTTGCTTGATTTACAAATTGTAAAGTAAGCGTCTGTAATTTCTTCCATAGCAGCTTTTAGCTCTTGTGGTATATACGCACCACCGTATTTTCCAAAGTAACCGTTTTTATCTGGGTAGTTTTTAAAATATGTGTCAAAGTTAATATTGTTTTGTATCATAGCTGTTTCCTCCAAAATTTAAAATTATCTATAAAAATTAGTGTTTTAAGTTAAATTAGATTAAGCTACGCCATCGTTTAGTAAGTAAAATCATAATTGTTTTCTCCTTAACTTTTATAAAAGTAACTTCTATCAAAACGAAAACAAAAATCGTCCTTGACAGAAATATACCATCTGTCAAGGACGAATAAAATACTTTATCCGCGGTGCCACCTTGAATTTGCAGAGCATACTCTGCACACTTATAAGAATACTAACATATTCTTGGCAACTAACGCATGCCTATGCGTTGCAGAATACTTTGCGTAAATATACACATTTCACTGCACCCTCAGTGGCCCATTTGACGACTTGTTTCTTACCTGACTCTCAGCAACGCAGGTTCTCTGTATAGGCATAATCGCCTTTATTCCCACTTCAACGGTTTAAATATATAATTTATATTATTATAACAATATTATATATATTTGTCAATAAATATAGCAACATAAAAAATCCCACCTGATAACAGGTGGGATGAAAATTATATATTAGTCTTTAATATCAGCAGGAAGAGAGATGTTCTTCTCTGTTTCCTTATCAAAGATGTGTAGCTTGCTTAGGTCGAATGCAATCTTAACTGTATCGCCAGGCTTAGCCTTTGATGTTGGAGCAACTCTAGCTGTAACTGAAGCAGAACCAACTGTTAGATATAGATAGATTTCAGCACCCATAAGCTCTGTAACTTCTACCTTAGCTTCCATAGCGTTAGCATATCTCTGAATGCTCTCGATGTCATCGTAAACGTTCTCAGGACGAATACCCATAACAACTTCTCTACCAACATACTTAGATAGCTCTGTTGACTTTGAAGCTGGAACAGCAAGTGTAATGCCGTCGAATGATAGAGTATAAGTAGAATCCTGCTTACCAACTGTAGCGTTGATAAAGTTCATCTGTGGAGAACCGATGAAACCAGCAACGAACTCGTTACATGGGTAATCGTAAAGATGCTGAGGTGTGTTAACCTGCTGTACAATACCGTCCTTCATAACAACGATTCTTGTACCCATTGTCATAGCCTCTGTCTGGTCATGAGTTACGTAGATGAAAGTTGTACCTAGTCTTAGGTGTAGCTTAGAAATCTCTGTTCTCATCTGTGCACGAAGCTTAGCATCAAGGTTTGAAAGTGGCTCGTCAAGCAAGAATACCTTAGGGTCACGAACGATAGCTCTACCTAGAGCAACACGCTGTCTTTGACCACCTGAAAGAGCCTTTGGTTTACGGTCAAGTAGATGATCGATGTCAAGGATTCTAGCAGCCTCCTCAACTCTTCTACGAATTTCTTCCTTTGGAGTCTTTCTTAGCTTTAGACCGAATGCCATGTTGTCATATACTGACATATGTGGGTATAGAGCATAGTTCTGGAATACCATTGCGATATCTCTATCCTTAGGTGCTACATCATTAGCAACCATATCGCCAATTGTTAGAGTACCCTTACTAATATCTTCTAGACCAGCGATCATTCTTAGTGTTGTAGATTTACCACAACCTGAAGGACCTACAAGAATGATAAACTCCTTATCTTCAATGTCAAGATTAACATCTGATACAGCTTCAACGCCGCCGTCGTAAATTTTGTAAATGTGTTCAAGCTTTACACTAGCCATTTCACGTACCTCCTAGATCTCCTTACAAGTAACAGTAAGGTGTATTGTTTCGTATAATAATATATCATACTTTTTTAAAAGTTGCTAGTAATTTTTTTACTAAATATTCTTACAGAGTTTTTACGAATACAACACTATGCTGAAAATAGTTTTAAAATTTAGTACAACTTGTCAACAAATATGTCATTAATATCTGAAAAGTCAACTTTTACAATCTCACCTTTAGTTAAAGTGACGGGTAAAAATAAATTTCCAATAGCAATTCTTTTTAAATATAAAACTCGTTTTCCTTGTACTAAAAGCATTTTTTTTACTTGATGAAACATACCTTCGCATATTTTTACCTCTACAGTATAATCTTTTTGGTTATTAATACTTTTCAAAAATGCTTTTTTACATATTGTGCCGTCTTTAAATACAATACCATTTTCAAACGCTTTTATATCATCATCGTTTATTGGTGAATCTATTACTGCGTGGTAGGTCTTGTACACCTTTTTGTTAGGAGATGTAACTCTGTGTGCAAAGTCACCGTCGTTTGTTATTATAAGCAAGCCCTCGGTGTCTTTATCTAAGCGTCCTACAGGGAAAAGGTCTTTTCTTTTGTACTTGTCTGGGATAATATCTATAACTGTTTTTTCTTTTTTATCCTGTGTGGCACATACAACACCAGCAGGCTTGTTCATTATAAGATAGATGTATTTTTCAAAAGAAATCTCGTTATTATCAAGCGTAACAAAATCAATTTCTGTGTTAATTTTACGGCTGTAGGATTTTTCTACAGCTCCGTTTACAGCAACCCTGCCTTTTAAAATTGCTTTTTTTACTTCGCTTCTGCTTAATGCCCCTTGCTGTGCAAGTAGCTTGTCTAATCTTTCTAAACTCATTGTGCCCCCTGTATAAGCGTTTTATCCGTTAGTGCTGTCATAGTGCCATTTAATTCTACTGTGCATAAATCGCCTGCTATAACCTTATTTTCGCATACAATTAGATTACAGCTTACCTTGGTGTCTGCTATGCTGTTGATAACATTGTATGTATATTTTGTGGCAATTTTGCCCTTATAATCTTCAAGGTTAAGCCCTTGTGATTGCTGTAGAGTGTTATAATTTTGGTATACTTTGTTAAACTCTGACGGAATTGTTATCTTTGTGGCCTGCACGGAGTCTTTGCTTACCGGTATGTTAAATTGTGCAAGAAAATCCTCTAAAGAAAAATCCTCGCTTATAGCTGTGCTGTATTTGCCCACAGCGTCGCAATATGCTGATGATGTAGCTGGTGAATTTACAAGCCTTAAAACAACCAGCAACAGCATAAACACTATGATAAGCACAGTAGCGACAGAGCCCTTTGTAATTCTTTTAATTATGTACATAATACATACCTCCTGAATTTTGTTTTCAAGATAATGTATATGACATTGGTTTTGAAGATATACTTTTAAATTATGTTAATTTGTTAATTATTTTATATAATTATTCCTCAAGTCTTGCTGTTGCTTTAGCTAAGAATTTTTCTGTTTTTACAGAAAAACGCTGATGAGTACCCTTTGCTATAAGTCCTGCGTTGTCGAAGGCTTCTACAATAAACTCAAAGCGTCTGCCATCGTTCTCGGTAAGAGTTGCTACAGCATAAACCTCTGCACCCTCTGCTGTGGCTGCTAAATGCTCGATTGATATTTTTGTGCCTACTGTTGTGCAGTCATCTGGTACAAGCTTTTGAGCAAGTGTAGAAGCTGCGTTCTCCATAAGAGCAACAACCATTGGTGTAGCATAAACTGGTGCAGAACCACTACCAACACTACACGCAAGCTTGTCGCTTGTAACTGTAGTAGTAACCTTTAATTTTTTATTTTCCATAAAAGCACAACCTTTACATATTAATTTCAAAGTGTATAATAAATTATAACACAATAAAAATTACACAACAAGATTAAGGGAAAATTTAATGAGTACATTAAAAGTAAAAAACGAAAACAAAAGAATTTGTATGCTAGACGAGCTTAGAGGCGTTGCGATAATTGCAATGGTAATTTACCACGCTTTAGTGTCTATGGCGATGATTTTTAGCCTTGAATTTAGCTATGACATATTTTTTTATGCACAGAAGCTTCAACCTCTAATACCAATAACATTTATAACACTATGTGGAATAAGCTGTTCGTTAAGCAAAAATAACCTGAAAAGAGGTGCAAAAATTTTTGCGATATCGTTAGTTATAACTCTTGTAACCTTTTTGTTTATGCCACAAATGGTTATAGTTTTTGGAATATTGCATTTTTTAGGCTTGGCACTGATAATATATTCTTTGCTTAAAAGATATGCAGATAAAATTAATAACGGTGCAGGCTTTGTAATTAGTCTTGTGTTGTTTATAGTTACCTACAGCATACCTTATGGATATATCGGTTTTAAAAGCTTAATTTATTTTGACTTACCGTCACAGCTTTATAGCTTTTATCCGTTATTTATAATAGGCTTGCCAACACCAGATTTTTATTCGGGAGATTACTTTCCACTTGTGCCACATATATTTTTATTTTTTGCAGGTGTATTTATTGGTAAAATCATAAAAGAAAAGGGTGCACCAAGGCTTATGTATAAAAAGCTTTGTCCTCCACTTGACTTTATCGGTAAACATGCACTCGTGATTTATGTTGCACATCAGCCAATTATAATAGGTGTGCTTTATTTGCTTACAGAGGTATTTGGTTTTTTAAAATAATCAACTAAATAGTTTAAATTGATACAAAAAGGGCTATCGCAATGAATTGTTGCGATAGCCCTTGTGCTTTTGTGATGTTTATATAGATTAAAGTCAGCTATAGCTGTTAACTAAGCTTGTAAGCTGATTTGCGATTAAATTGTAATCGTCTGGATTGTAATAATAATGGCTAGAGGATTCTAGAATTGTTGTGTGTATATTTTCGTTATTTTGAAGATAATCACAAGAATCTATAGAAACAGCCTCATCTTTTTTTGATTGGAATACATAGCAAGGTACTGAAATTTCTTGTGTTAACTCTCGGGTTTTTCTGATTTCTGAAAAAAGCTCTAAATAACGAGGAACCCAAGTAACATATTTCCATAAGCGTCTATCAATTTCAATACCATAGGTGTCTATTGTAGCCAGTGCCATATAGTCGTCGTCTTTAATGTTGTTAAAGAAAACCTTTGCGATGTTAGAAATCACCACAACGGGCTTTAATAAAACTTTTAATGGTGTAGCTAAAAGCAACAAAGCTTTTATTTTCTCAGGTTTTTTAACTGCCTGTTGAATAGCAAAAAGAGTTCCCATAGAATGACCAACCAATATAATGTTTTGGTGTGTTTCGCATAGCTGGTCTACCTTCAAGCTTACCTGAGCTTTCCATTTATCCATAGATGTTTTTGCAAAATCTTCTACACTTTTACCGTGACCATCAAGCAACAAATTGCATAAAGACCAATCCTGTGGAATAAGGGGGATAAAACTATTAAAATGATTTGGAGTTCCAATAATGCCGTGAATAAATAAAACGGCTGTGTCGCTGTTTTGAACAATTCTATTAAGCTCTTTTCCTTTCACAAAAACACCTCCTAAGCACAACAGAAAAAATTATATCACACCTAAATTATGAAAACAATATTTTACATTTTTTTAAAAAATATCTATGTTTTATACATAATTTTGTGTTTTGTTCAGAAAAAAATATTGTTAAAGCTAAAAGTGTGATTGTAGGGTAAATGAGTATTATTTGTGAATTGATATTTTGCTGAAAACTCTAAATAAATATTGTGCTTTATTGTATAATTATGATATAATTATTTCATTGAAATTCAGACTGGAGGTTATATTGTATGAAATACAATACAGCTATAGCTAAGTTAATAAAAAAAGAAGAAATAGCAAAGGGGATTTTTGATTTTGTTTTGGAATGTCCTGAGCTTGCAGAAAAGGCACAGGCAGGTCAGTTTGCACATATTGCAGTGCCTGGTAAAACATTACGCAGACCAATTTCAATCTGCGATGCAACCGAAACAACTTTAAGAATTGTTTTTCAGGTAAAGGGCGAGGGTACAGACCTGCTTTCTAACAGCAAGGTTGGTGATGATATAGATATTTTAGCACCACTTGGCCACGGATTTACTATTCCAAAGGGTAAAAAGGTTGCCTTTGTTGGTGGTGGTATAGGTGTACCACCAATGCTATACAGTGCAAAACAGGCAGACACAGCCTATGCTGTGCTTGGCTTCAGAAATAAAGACGCTGTAATTTTAGAGGATGACTTTAACGCTGTGTGTGACAAGGTATATGTAGCTACAGATGACGGTAGCTATGGTGTGCATGGCTTTACTACAGATATTTTAAAAGAAATTATAGGTGAGGTTGATTTGGTTTGCTCTTGTGGCCCAACACCAATGCTAAAGGCTATTGCACAGATTTGTAAGGATAACAATACACCTTGTCAGGTATCCCTAGAGGAGAGAATGGGCTGTGGTATTGGTGCGTGCTTGGTATGTGCGTGCAAAACTCTTGACAAAAACGGCAACGAGGAGCACAGCCATGTATGTAAAAAAGGCCCTGTATATAACGCAGAGGAGGTAGTTTGGTAATGGCAGATTTAAAAGTTAAAGTAGCTGGTGTGGAATTTAATAACCCACTTATTGCAGCATCGGGTACATTTGGTTTTGGTAGAGAGTATTCAGAGTTTTATCCACTTTCTGTTATGGGTGGTATTTCCTGTAAAGGTATTACACTAAAGGCTCGTCCAGGTAACCCGGCACCAAGAATTGCAGAAACACCTTCTGGTATACTTAACGCAGTAGGTTTGCAAAACCCAGGTGTAGACCATTTTATTGAGAATGATTTACCATGGCTAAAAGAGCAGGATACTGTAATTATTGCAAACATTGCTGGCAACAGCTATGAGGATTATTGCCAGATGGCAGAGAAGCTTTCTGATACTGATGTTGATATGATAGAGCTTAATATCTCTTGTCCCAATGTAAAAAGTGGTGGTGTACAGTTTGGTACATCCTGCGAGAGCGTGGGTGCTATTACAAAGGCTGTAAGACAGTATTGCAAAAAGCCACTTATCATAAAGCTTTCTCCTAATGTTACAGATATAGTTTCTATTGCAAAAGCAGCCGAGGCAGAGGGTGCAGACGCTATTTCTATGATTAACACCCTAACAGGTATGCGTATAGACATAAACACAGGCAGACCAATTATTCGCAACAATACAGGTGGCTTGTCGGGTCCTGCTGTATTCCCTGTGGCTGTAAGAATGGTTGCACAGGTGGCTCAGACAGTTGAAATTCCTATTATCGGTATGGGTGGTATTTCTACATGGCAAGACGCTGTAGAAATGATGATAGCAGGTGCTACAGCACTACAGATAGGCACTGTATTATTCAAAGACCCTTATGCTCCTGTTAAAATTAACGAGGGCATTAATAAATTCTTAGACGAAAAGGGAATTAAGTCTGTAACAGAGCTTACAAAGACTGTAAAGTTTTGGTGATTTATGGTAATATTGGCAGTTGATTTAGGCAAGGCTAGAACAGGACTTGCTGTATGTGATAAAAGCGAGCTGTTGGCTTCTCCACTTGGTATGATAGAGGACAGAAACTTGGACAGAGTGGCAGAAAAGGTTTGTGAGTATGTAAAAGAGCGTAAGGCAGAGCTGATTGTGGTAGGCTTGCCAAAGAATATGGATGGCACAGAGGGCGAAAGTGCCCAGAATGCCCGTGCATTTGCTACAAAGCTTGAAGAACTTTGTGGCATACCAACAGTAATGCAAGACGAACGAGGCACAACAATAACAGCCCACAGCTTTTTAAACACAACCGACACCCGTGGTAAAAAGCGTAAAAAGGTAGTAGACACCGTTGCTGCTACAATAATTTTAGAGGATTATCTAAATTATCGAAAAAATAACAGATAAATAAAATCAGAACCCCCAGCATATAAAAAGCTTTAAGTTGGCTTTTATATGCTGGGGGTTGTGTTTGTTATCGGCTATCAACAATAACTTTCAAAGTATGCCATTGCGTCTTTTACAGATATTCTCGTACGGTCGTCAAGTGGGAAAAATGCTTTTGGCAGATTATGGAAGCCTCTTATATAGTTGCAAACAGTCTTTTTATAGTCTCCCTGTTGATTAAGCAAAAGTTCTGTACAGCTACAAAGAGTTTTGTTCATATATACAATCAGTTCAAAATACTCGGCAGAGTGGGTTTGCGTTTGTAGCATTTCTGTATTCATTCGGCAAACTAAAAATTGCAATCTGTTTATTTCTTTAAGTAGCTCGGTACGGCTTGATTTAGAATTTAAGCTTTTTTCTGTTGTACTCTTGAGAGATATAGATATACTGTAAAGCTCCTGTGCAAGTGTGAAAATTGGAGCAATAACAACATTTTCTGTAGCTTGCTGGGTAAAATCTAGATTGTTAACCAGTGTTGGTGGTAAGTTTGCTGTTGGTTCGTTTATTATTGGTGGGTTTGCTATATAATTATTTTCTGCTATTTCTACAGGTGCTTTTGTTACCTTGTTTACTATTGGTGTGGTTAATGTACCAAGTGCAATTAATATAGCAAGTATTGCAAACATTTGCCATGGGGCTTCAACGCTGAACATTATTGCAAGAATAATTATAAAATCCATTATAACTGACATTATAATTGTTGTTATCTGCATTAGCTTTATCTGTTTGGTTTTTGTGTCAATTGATGATAATAAGCTTAAATGTGCAAATGATGATGACATTATCGGGAATAAAAGCATAAGCTTCCATTCAAGGTCGTGCAAAAAATCGAAGTCGCTTATCTCCCATATAATAAGCAGAAAATATATACACCCTGAAAGGCAGGTTATTATTCCTGCAATTGATAAAGGTTTTCTGTGTTTCTTTTCGTAAATTGTAGAGCAACATAGTCCTGGTATACTAAATCCAAATACAAATAGCGATGTTATTAAGATTTTTTCAGCCGTGTCACTTTTAACATCGAAAAGAATAATAACAATGCCCAAAACTGCACTTATAGATAAGGCTATAACTAAAATTTTAAGTAGTATGTTTTTCATTGTAAAACCTCCTGAATTTTTATTAAAATGATTTATTTGATGTTAGGAGTTACTTTTCGTTATGGTTTTGTTGATTAATATTTTGTTCGTTGATATTTTGTTCGTTAATGCTTTGCCTGTTGTTTTGGGTTGGCATATTAATGACGCTGTTTAATAATGGTACGGCTATAGTGCCAAATGAAATTAACATAGGAGCTGGAAAAAATATTTGCCATGGTACTTTTACATAGAATACCATCTCCAGAATAACTAGCATATAGACTATAGCTGCCAATACAATGGTTACGATTAGCATTATTTTTAGTGGCTTGTTTTTTGGAGTAATTAATGATAATAAGCATAAATGGGTAAATGCTATCGGTATCATAAAAGAAAAAAATATAAGTTTCCACTGAACCATGTCTTGGTAGTCATAAGGGACGATATTCCATGCCATAAGCAAAAAATAAATACAAGCTAAAATGCAGGCTGTTGTTCCTAAAATTGACAAAGGCTTTGCGAACTTCTTTTTGTATACTTTAACGCAACAAAATGTTAGTGAGCCATAGGCAAGTATGGTAAACCAAGAAAGTAATATGTTCATTATTATGTCCATTATATAGTACAATCCTTTCGATTGATATGATTTATAAGTGTAGCATAAAATAATTATAGGCTTCAATATTAATAACTTTTTGTAATTTAATTTGGACAAGCCTATAAAATTTGCAAATAATTTTTATGCACAATAGCGTGTGATAAAAAAATTAGGAAAATTTTAGAAAAGGTATTGACTAGTTATTACTGTTGTGATATTATCATTGCAGAAATAACAAACAGCAATTTTATATAGCACATAAAATTGCTGAATTAAAATATCAAGGAGCTGATAAGATATGAATTCAGAAAAGGCTTTTTTAGATAGCTATAATATAGAAAACTACGACCGTCCGTCGGTTGCTACTGATATTGTTGCTTTTACTATGAGTTCAAAGGATACCGAAAGCTTTCGTAAAGACCCAGACATTAAGCTGTCGGTTTTGCTTATCAAAAGAGCAGAGTATCCATTCAAGGGTGCTTGGGCTTTGCCTGGTGGATTTGTTAGAATGGACGAAACTGTAGAGCAATCTGCACTAAGAGAGGTTGTTGAAGAAACAGGAGTAACTCCAGACACTCTTGTTCACACTGGTGTTTTCAGTGAAATAAATCGTGACCCACGAGGCAGAGTGATATCTAACGCATTTACTTGTATTTTCAACAGTCAGCCAACACCAATTGCAGGCTCAGACGCACAAAGTGCTTTATGGTTTGATGTAAGCTTTAAACAGCTTGACGACACTAAATACGCTTTAGAGCTTACAAATGGCGATAAAAAGCTTTTGGTAAACATAACACAAACAACATCACCACTTGGTATAAAACAGCTAGATATAGATAACAGCGTGCTTGCGTTTGACCACGCACAGATTATTTTTACAGCGTTAAAAGCCTTAAAAAGCAAGGCGATGAGGTTCGAGCTTATTTTCGACTTTTTGCCAGAGGAATTTACACTAGCAGGCTTACAGAAAATTCATCAAACAATAACAGGCACTTCAACATCACCAGCAAACTTTAGAAGAAAGGTTGGTGACTATGTTGAAGAAACAGGGAATTCCACACAGGGTGCAGGTCATCGTCCTGCTATGCTTTACAGAAAGAGGGTAAGGGTTTAAAATGAAGCTAAATGCACAGCAAGCCTATTCATTACTAATAGACGGTTTACAGTCACCAGAAAAAATCCAGTATGTTACACATTGCAGATATGTTGGTGATTTAGCTGGAATGATTGCAAAGGAGCTTGGACTTGACGCTGAATATGCTAAGGTTTTAGGATATTTGCACGACATAGGCAGAAAAACAGAGCCAGATAACCATATTTACGCTGGCTATGAGTATTTAATGGAGAATGGCTACAAGGAATACGCACATATTTGTCTTACACATTCGTTTTTGAATAACGATATAGAATGTATCTGTGGTTGCTTTTTAGAGCCAGAAAGCAGAGGCTATAGCAAGGTAAAGGAGTTTGTGCAGTCTTATGAATATACTATCTATGATAAAATTATTCAGACCTGCGATTTGCTTTGCTTACATACAGGTGGTACAACTTTAGAGGATAGAATAGCCGACATAGAATCACGCAAGGGTACACACTATAAATCACAGTATCATAAAGAAACAGCCATAGCTCAAAAGCAAGAAATCGAAGCAAAGCTAAAACATTCTATCTATGATTTTTATGATAAATTAATTTGAGGGATAAGTAAACAAGAAAGGGGATATGAAGTATGAAGAACTTTTTAGTAGTTGTTGATATGCAAAAGGATTTTGTAGACGGTGCGTTAGGATCTGAAGAAGCAGTAAAAATAGTACCAGCCGTTGTCGAAAAAATAAAAAACTTTAACGGCGAGATTTTTGCAACCTTTGACACACATTTTGAGGATTATATGCAAACAGCCGAGGGTAAAAAATTACCTGTACCACACTGCATAAAGGGTACAGACGGCTGGAAGCTAGACAAAAGCGTAGAATCAGCACTTGATGAAAAATCCTATACAGCTGTAGAAAAGCTTACATTTGGCTCGGTAGATTTGCCAAGACTAATAGAAGAAAGAGCAAATGGTGAGGAATTTACCATAGAGCTTGTAGGACTTTGCACAGATATTTGCGTTGTAAGCAATGCACTTGTGTTAAAGGCAAATTTCCCAGAGGTTGAAATATCAGTAGATAAGGCTTGCTGTGCAGGAGTTACAGTAGAAAGCCATAATTCAGCACTTACTACAATGAGTAGCTGTCAGATAAACATAAGATAAGTGAATAAAAAGTATTTAATAAAAATTTATAGCAAAGGTGATATTTATGAAGTTTAATGCAGAAAAGGTTAAGAATGATTGTGTACAGTGGATTAGAGATTTTTTTGAGCAGAACGGTAAGGACTGTAATGCTGTAGTTGGTATATCAGGTGGAAAGGATAGCTCTATAGTTGCAGCACTATGCGTAGAGGCACTTGGTAAAGATCGTGTTATAGGTGTGCTAATGCCTTATGGTGAACAGCACGACATTGATATGGCTCAGCTTTTGGTTGATACATTGGATATTAAGCATTATGTAGTAAATATTAAGGAGTCTGTAGACGCACTAAAAAGAAGTATTCCTTTTGATCTTTCACATCAGAGTATTGTCAATTTAATGCCAAGAATCCGTATGTCTACTCTATATGCAGTATCACAAAGTCATAATGGTAGAGTTGCAAATACCTGTAATTTGTCAGAGGACTGGGTTGGATATTCAACACGCTATGGTGATTCTGTAGGCGATTTCTCACCTTGCTCACACCTAACTGTACAAGAGATGAAGCAAATAGGCAGACTACTTAATTTGCCAGATGTTTTAGTTGATAAGGTTCCTATAGACGGCTTGTGTGGTAAAACAGACGAGGATAATCTTGGCTTTACCTATGCAGAGCTTGACAGATATATTCGTGAGGGTGTAATCGAGGACGAGGCTAAGAAAGAAAGAATAGACCGTTTACACAAGATGAATCTATTTAAGCTTGAGGTTATGCCATCGTTTAAGCCACAGCTTTAAGCTGATTTGAGGTGACAGTATGAACGCAAAACCATATAAGCTAGGAATTATAGTAGGTAGATTCCAAACCTTCCACGCAGGACACGAAGAAATTATAAGAAAAGCAATTGCAGTTTGTGAGCAGGTAGCTATTTTTGTAGGCTCATCTCAAGAAAGTGGCACAGCTAAAAATCCTTTTTCTTATGAAATGAGAGAGAAAATTCTTAAAAAGGTTTTTGGCAACGAGGTTAATATCTACCCATTGCCTGATATTGGTGTTGGTAATAACTCTAAATGGGGTGACTATGTGCTAGAAAATGTGTATAACAGATGTGGCACAGCACCAGAGCTGATAGTTTCGGGTAAAGAGGAACGCAGAATAAGTTGGCTAGACAGCGAACAGGGTAAAAGAGTAGCCGAAATGTATATACCAAAAACCATAGAGGTGTCTGCTACTCAAATGCGTGACTACCTTATAAATGGCGAGCTTGAGCAGTGGAAGAAATACACCAACCCAAATTTATGGGACGAATACGACACACTAAGAAATATAGTTAATAGTTGTAAGGATAATCTGGATACAGCTAGTATGTAAATATAGAATATAATAATGAGTATTTTAAATAGAAATCAGATAAAGAAAGGACATAACTAAAATGCAATTAGAGCCTATTATTACCTCTTTGTTAGACACAGATTTATATAAATTCAATATGGATCAGGTTATTTTCCATAAGCATACCGACCTATGTGGACAGTATTATTTTAAATGCCGTAATAAGGATGTAGTTTTTACTAAGGAAATGGCAGACGAAATAAGTGCACAGGTTGACCATTTGTGCACACTAAAGTTTTCTAAGCAAGAGCTAGATTATCTTCGTTCAATTCGTTTTATAAAGAATGACTATGTAGAGTTTTTAAGACTATGGCACCCAATAAGAGATTATGTAACAGTGTCATTAACAGATAAGGGTGAGTTAAATATTGTTGTTGACGGACCACTATTCTCTGCAATGCAGTTTGAGATATATCTACTTGAAATTGTAAATGAGGTTTACTTCAGAATGTCTTACGACTATGACACTCTAAGAAAATCAGCAGAAGAAAAGCTGGACGAAAAGATAAAGGCACTAAATGACGGTACCTATACCTTTAAGTTTGCAGAGTTTGGTTGCCGAAGAAGATTGTCACGAGAGTGGCAAGAGGTGGTTGTAAAACGCCTTGCAACCGAAACTAAAAGCTGTGTAGGTACATCAAATGTATATTTAGCTATGAAGTATAATCTAACACCAATCGGTACATACGCTCACGAATTTGTACAGATGTATCAGGGTATAGATTCAATTCCACTAGCATACAGCAACCACTTTGCTATGCAAGACTGGTACGACGAATACCAAGGCGATAATGGTACAGCACTTACTGACACCGTTACAACTGATTTATTCCTAATGGATTTTAACCGTTCAATGGTTAATAACTATACAGGTGTGCGTCACGACAGTGGTGACCCATTCGCTTGGGGAGAAAAGATGATAGCCCACTACAAAAGCTATGGTGTAGACCCAAGAACAAAGCTTTTGCTATTTAGTGACGGACTAGACTTTGACAGAGCTCAGGCACTATATGACTATTTTGACGGCAGAGCAAAGGTTTCGATTGGTATTGGCACATTCTGCTCTAACGATACATCAGAGCGTCCACTAAACATTGTAATAAAGCTACAATATGTAAACGGCAGACCAGTAGCCAAGCTTTCAGACATTCCGTCAAAGGCTATGTGCCAAGACGAGCAGTACCTAGACTACCTAAAACGCTCAGTAGAGTTCAGACTTCAGAGGGAGAAGTAATATATATTGATAGAGAAAAGCCACAGTACGCAAATAAAGTGTTTGTATACTGTGGCTGTATAAAAATATTGAGAATATATCAAAATTTTGTATTTTAAATGGGGTGGTTATATGAGTTCTTCAAGCAACACAAAAACTGTACAAACGCAAAAAGCAGGAGCAGTAAAAAAGTTTTTTAAAAATGAGATTAAAGGCTGGAAGAAGCTTGATGTTTGCTGGCTAGCTGTTGCTACAGCTGTTATTTTAGGTCTTTCTCTTTATTGGAAGGACAGTCTTATCGGCATTATATCTGCACTAACTGGTGTTTGGTGCGTTATTTTTACCGGAAAGGGCAAACGCTCATCATTTATATTTGGTACAATTAATGTTTTATTTTATGCGATTATTTCATTTAACGCTAAGTATTATGGAGAGGTAATGCTTAATCTAATTTACTATCTACCAATGAATTTTGTTGGTTGGTTTATGTGGAAAAAGCATATGAACGATGATACAGGAGAGGTTAAAAAAACGCACTTGTCGTTAAAAAATAGTGCTATTCTTTATGTTTTAACTGCAATAGGGATTTTATTATATGGCATAGTGTTAAAGCTTCTTGGTGGAACCTTGCCGTACATAGATAGTATGAGTACAGTAGTGTCTGTAACAGCTCAAATTTTGTCTGTTAGAAGATTGACAGAACAATGGGTGCTTTGGATAGCTGTAGATGTTGTGACTGTAATTATGTGGGGTATCAATTTTGCACAGGGTGGAGAAAATATTGCAACCTTAGCAATGTGGAGTGTATATCTGATTAACGCAATAATTATGTATATTAAATGGAACAAAGAGGCGAAAAAGGTATGAGTTACGCAGTAGGAATGTATGGTGGATCATTCAATCCGTTACATATGGGACATTTGTCTTGTATAATACAGGCTGCAAATATGTGTAAAGAATTGTATGTTGTACTTAGTGTAGGAGAAAATCGCAACGAAATTGATTATCGTATTCGATATCGTTGGCTTTATCAGATTACAAAGCATATCGGCAACGTTAAAATCGTGATTTTAAGAGATAATGCAAAAACAAAGCAGGAATATGGTGAAGACTATTGGAAAGCTGACTCTCAATATGTAAAAGATCAGATAGGCAAGCCAATTGATATTGTTTTTTGTGGTAGTGATTACGATAAGAATAGCTTTTGGAATATCTGTTACCCCGAAAGTGAGTTTTATGTATTTTCAAGGAACGATATCAGCTCTACAGAAATTCGCAAAAATCCTTACAAGCATTGGGATTGGCTACCAAATATTGTAAGAAGATACTATAATAAAAAGGTTTTGCTTATTGGTGGAGAAAGCACAGGAAAATCTACGCTTACTATAAATCTTGCTAACTACTTTAACACAAATTTTATTGACGAAGCTGGCAGAGATATATCAGAACGCTCTGGTACAGATTTAATGATGATAACCGAAGATTTTACAGAAATTCTACTACAGCATAAGCTTAATGAAATCAAAGCGATTGAGCATAGCAACAAGGTTTTGTTTATCGACACAGATAGCCTGATTACTCAGTTTTATATAAATTTTCTTGAAGACTCAGGTAAAGATAAGAACATTGCACTATCAGACGCTATCGACGCTATAAACAATTATGATTTAATTCTTTTTCTAGAGCCAGATGTGGCTTTTGTGCAAGACGGAGATAGAAGCACTGTAATACAGAATGACAGAAAGAAATATTCTGAACAAATAAAAGAAATATTTAAAGCTCATTCAAAAAGCTTTATAGGAATAACTGGCGACTATCAGCAAAGATTCCTCAAAGCAGTTGAAGAAGTAAATAAGATTTTAGGTTTGTAATAAAACCAGCCACTAAGTACCAATATGATACTTAGTGGCTGGTTTTCTAGTTGAAGTGACATTACTTGAACATGGGGGAAGAGTGCCAAAATTCATAAATAAATGTCTTTTCCAAATCTGTTTTATAGTGTGTAATTTAGTTTAAAAAGAAATTATCATAATTTTTATAGAACAGAGTGCAAAACAAAGTTTATTTAATTTCTTGTTCTAATGCTTTAAATGTTTCAGTATCAAAAAAATCATACAAAGAAATCTCTAAACCGTCACAAAGCTTTTTGAGTGTTACTATTCCTGCGTTTTTGCTACCACCATTGATAATATTTTTGAGAGTAGAAGGTGGAACAGCAGAGAGTCTTGCTAAAGCATTAACTGATAAATTTTTAGTCTCGCATAATTCTAGTAATCTATTAGCAACAGCATTGCGTGTATCCATATAATCACCTCAAAATGTTCTATAATTAGTGTAAACATTTTATAAACGCAATAACGACCATATATGGACTTTATAGACCATATATGGTATAGTAGTTTGAGAGGTGGTAAAATGATTATTGATGTAACAGGAATAGAGCTAAATCCTTTAAATGGTGGAAAAGATTGCAAGGGTAATGGTAAACACTTTAACGAAAATGGAATGTTAATAGAGTGTTGTTGTGATGAGTGTGACTATTTGGTTTGCTGTATGCAGGATAATATTAATTGTAGTGAGTGTGCTGATGATTCTTGTCCGATAAAAATTAAATAAAAATAAAAGCTACGCAGTGAAATATTTATAAAGCAAATATTTCACTGCGTAGCTATTTCACATTGCGTAGCAATATTTCACACGCAAAGTGTATTTCGTTTAATATTTATGACCCTGCACTTTCGTAGGCAGATACACCCTTGTTCCAGATAAGCACTGCTATTACCATTAAAACGCAAGACATAACTATCGTAAGTCCAATATTAAATAGTGGATTTTCTCCTGTTAAAAAATAGCTTGCTGGGTAAAAGGCAGTGAACGCAAATGGGATTATGTAGGTTATTATGGTTTTAATAAAATTGTTATAAATTGTTGTTGGGTACTTTGCAAAATCATTTACCATATAAAATACGTGTGTTATCTGGCCACTGCGTTTTGTCCAGAATGCAATAGCTGATGTGGCTGTTTTTATGCTTGTGTATATAAGTGTTGCAAACGGAATTACCAGTAAAAACAGCAGAACATTTAAAAAGCTGAATTGTATTGAAACCTTTCCAATGGTTGAGGCGATAAGTGCAATGCCCACAATAAGCTCGCCTAGTGCGTCAACCTGAAATCTCTCTACAATTACTGTGAATAACGGGTTAATTGGTCGGGTTAAATATTTATCAAAATCGCCCTTTGCCACAATGGAATATCCAACCATCCATAAATTGTCGCAGAATAGGTGGTCTAAAGCCTTTGGCAAAAGTGAAAAGCCATAAATGAAAATTATTTCGTTATATTCCCAGCCCTTAAGCTGTGGTATTTGGCTGAATATTATCCATAAAAAGGCAATATTTACAGCCTGCCCAAGCAAAAAGCTTACTGCACCAGTAAGAAAATCTATTTTATACTCCATCATTTTCTTTAAATCCTGAGCAATAAAAATACGGTGCATTCGTATCATTCTTCTTAGAGTTTTCAATATTTTAAGCCTCCTTTATCCACCCTGTACACAAAGTCGCTTTACTGCACTGTGCCATATAAGCTTGCTTATAAGCCAGAATACAATCACCCAGAAAAGTTGTATAGCGATTAAGCCAATAGCCTTTTGGTATGAGTATACACCCATATAAATCATAACTGGTGTATAGCTTAATGACGAAAACGGTAAAAACATAAGTACATCTCTTAGTACAGCAGGTAAAAATGCAAGTGGAATAGTTGCACCTGATAAAAAGTCAACTATAACCTCTTTAAGTATGTTAGAGCCCCATAGGTTTTTAAGGAAAAACGCTAAAAAGCCGTAGCATACATTAAAGAAGAAAGAGATTAAATATGCAAAAATAACGCTTATAACAAATAGTATAAAGTTTACTATGTTAAACATAAACTCGCCCGAGGCTGTGTATTTGTAAATTTCTACACCTATACAAATAGGAACAAGAACTATTCCCGATACCATAAGCTTTTGACCAAGCTCGGTAAAAAGAAAGGTCATATCAAAGCTTACGGGCTTTATCATTCGCATAGAGATTGAACCATCTCTTATTTCTTCACCAACTGCGTATGCACCGTCGCTGTATGTAAGATAGCCTGTTAAAAATGTGATAAACAGATAAACTGTCATATCAATCATAGAAAATCCCATAAAGGTTTCGCTGTTTGAGCTTTCGAAAACTGCTTTCCATACAAAAAACATAATAAAGCATTTTAAAATTTCGCCAAGCATAAAGAAGATAAAGTTAAAACGATAAGCCATAAAGCTTTGAAGTCCTGCACCTGCAAAGGGCTTGTAAATCTTAAAAAATCTACGCATTATCAGCCACTCCTTCTTTATATAGGCGTCTGATTATTTCTTCAATGTCAGCGTCCTTAACATTAATATCCTTAACATTTACTCGGCTTAATGTGTGGCTTAGCATATCGGCAACTGCTATTTTACTGCTGTTAAAGCGAACCTTTACTGTGCTGTTGTCAATCATAAGCTCTACGTCGTCATCAGCTACATTAAAGCTGTTTTTGTAGCTTAGCTTTTCTTCTATGCTGTCTGTTGTGTCAGTTTCAAAGCATAGCTCTCGCATTTGACCATACTTGCTTTTAAGCTCCTGTAAATTTCCGTCAAATACATTTTTACCCTTGTCAATCATTACAATACGCTTGCACAAAAGCTCAATGTCGCTTAAATCGTGTGTTGTAAGAATAACGGTTGTGTCTTCTTCGGCATTTATTTGTGCAATAGCCTTGCGTATGTTGTCCTTTACAACTACATCTAAGCCTATGGTTGGTTCGTCAAGGAATAGAACCTTTGGACTGTGAAGAAGTGAAGCAGCAATGTCAGCTCTCATTCTTTGACCAAGTGACAATGTTCTTACAGGGCTTTTTATAAATGCGTCTAAATCTAAAACTTCATTTAAGAACGCCATTCTCTTTTTAAATTTATCGTCAGGTACCTCGTAAATTTCTTTTAACACGCTGTAGGTTTCTAGCAGTGGTAGGTCCCACCATAGCTGAGTTCTTTGACCAAAAACTACGCCGATTTCACGCACATAGTTTTTTCTGTCTTTTTGTGGGATTTTACCGTTTATTACACATTGACCCGAGGTAGGTGTTAAAATTCCTGTAAGCATTTTTATTACGGTTGATTTACCAGCACCATTAGGGCCAATAAAGCCCAAAACCTCTCCCTTAGGAACAGAAAAGCTTACATTGTCTACAGCAAGCACCTTTTCTGTTTGTGGGTTAAACAGTGACTTTACACTACCTATTATACCTGGTTGCTTTATGGTCTTTTTAAATTCCTTGCTAAGGTTTTCTACCTGTATCATAATTAATCCCTCGTTTCTTAATATATTAGATTGGTATGTATAAAATAAATATTTAAACTTCTGTACTGTAGCTAATACTAATACCTGTTTAAACGGTGGAATAGATTGTCGAGCAGAATTTGCCCAGAACGAGTACGCCGACGCAGGCAAGCTGACGCTTGTCAAGGAGAAGGACGAAGTGCTGAGTAAATTATGCCGACAAGTTGTCTAGTGTTTAAATAGGTATTAGTATAAATAGTAGCACAGTGTATGTGATTGTTCAATCAACTAAAAAACACAATAAAGTAAACGCAAAGTTGATTATTTATTGTGCTGTTAATTAATAGTATTATAGTCATCTTTGTTTATACATTGGGATAAAAACAAAAATGCAGAGTACCTGCATTAAACAAATACTCTGCATATAATTTACAACACGGCTGTAACACCAACAGATAACAACACTGCTGGATAGGATATATAATTATGCTTATAGTATTTGAATAAGACAGGAACAAAATAACAGCATTAAATTAACGTGAGAAAATAATTTGCTGTTTACGGATATAGTCCTTTTAAGCTGTAAAAGCATATAGAAAACCAAGCAACAGAAAAACTGTTGCTTTATTATACTTATGCTTTTAGCTTGCTCTTAATCAAAATACTATGAACAAACTCAACATCCTTTCGTTACCAATCTAACCACATTCTAACACCAAGCAAAGTTGATGTCAATAAAAAATTAAATTATTTGTAAATTATTGGTAAAAATTAATTACTAATTTGTAAATTTATGTGTGATAGCTTGATTTATTGTTGAAATTTTGCTTTTATATAATATATAATAAATTATAAAAGGATATATAATTAAAGTTAAAATTCGGAGGAATAAAAATGAAAAAGCTATTTATTGCATTGCTTTGTATAACAACAGCTGTAACAGCAGGCTGTAGTACACTTGGTGGAGAAGCTCCTACAGAGCCAGCTACAGAAGCACCAACACAGGCTGTTACTCAACCACCAACACAGCCACCAACATTAGCTCCAACACAGCCAGAAACAGAGCCACCAACAGAGGCACCAACAGAGCCACAGGTGCAAGAGCCAGAAAATACAACATTTTCTGTTACTGTAAACGAGATACCAACACAGCCACCTACAGTACCACAAACAGTAGAGCTTTTAACTCCTATAATGGGTGAATGGTACCTTGATCATTACGAGCAATCTAATGGTCAGCAAACTACACCAGCAGGCGAGATTAAATATACATTTAATTCAAATGGTACATTCTCGGTAGATAATAGAGGTAATGTATCAACAGGTTCTTACTATTTTGACGGAACAACAATTACATACACAGCAGACGCAACAGGTGAAATGGGTACATTTACCTATGACGCAGTAAAAAAACAGCTTGTTGATGTTGACGACGGTGTACAGATGTCGGCTGTATTTACAAGAGATAAGGTTCAGGAGCCTACAGAGGCAGAGTAATAAAAACAGGAGTGTAGAATATGAAAAAATTATGTGTATGTATAGTAGCATTAATGTTACTTTGTGGATGTGGCAATAATGCTGAAGCTCCAAGTGAGCAGGTACAGCAAAATCAAAATCAAGCAACAGCCCCAGTGTCAAGCCCTGTATATATTACACCTGATTTTTCTGATGTAGATATGGATACCATTACAGATTTAAAATGTAGTGTCAGATACAGCAATGGTGAAAAGCTTATGTTTGAGTCTGATAAGGCAAAAGAGCTTTATAAGTTGGTTGCAGAGGTGCAAAAAACAGAGCTTAAAGAGGTTTCTACTAAAGAAATTGATTATGTAGCGTTGCTATTTGAAAGTAGCGAAACAGGCACAGATATTGAAAAAGGCTATATTGTATATAGTAACGATGAAATGGAAGAAACAATCAATCCTTATGCTACATCTATGTATGCTTATAGTGTTGCAGATAGTACATATCAAAGCATAATTGATAAGATTATAGAATTAAGCTGATAAAGTGTGTTTGTATTAACCTCAGCTTAAATAATGTAACCATAAATTGGGATTTGTTAGAACGATAAAACAAACTTTATAATAATCTCTGTTTTAATATAATAAACAATTTGTCGGAATAATTTGCTTAGCACTT
This sequence comes from Acutalibacteraceae bacterium, assembly GCA_045531635.1. Lineage (GTDB taxonomy): Bacteria > Bacillota > Clostridia > Oscillospirales > Acutalibacteraceae > CAG-964. Next base: position 12,811 of record JAZSEI010000084.1, on the reverse strand, counting down.
CGTTTTTATCAGTGACAGCATTAGCTTGTCTGCGTTGTGCTGAGCAAATTTTGTTATACAAGCGATTTTATTTATACTAAAAAGTTGATAAGATTTTCGAGCAGATTTTAGTACTAATAAAAAAACAAGGCAGACACCTTTGATGATTTAAAGGTGTCTGCCTTGTTTTATTTATATATTATTTCTACTTATTATTCTTTTTCGTCAAAAGACTGTGATGCAAGAAATTGTAGATGAGCAAGCTTTTTAGTTGCCTGCATTTCTGCCATATTGAATAGCATATCTGCTCTTTCTGGGTTTGCACGAGCAAGTAGATTGTAACGGTTTTCTCCCATTAAGAAGTCACGGTAGCTTAGTGTAGGAGCCTTTGAATCGATTGTAAGTGGATTCTTACCAGCGTCAGCAAGTCTTGGGTCATATCTGTAAATATGCCAGTAGCCTGACTGTACAGCTTTCTTTTCTTCAGCTTGTGCAACTGTCATCTGACCCTTAATACCGTGGTTGATACAAGGAGCATAGCAGATGATAATTGATGGACCGTTGTAGCTTTCTGCCTCTACAAATGCCTTTATACACTGATTGTAGTCAGCGCCCATAGCAACCTGTGCTACATATACATTGCCATAAGTCATTGCGATAGCTGCAAGGTCTTTTTTGTTTGTAGCCTTACCAGCTGCTGCAAACTGTGCAATAGAGCCACTTGGTGTAGCCTTAGAAGCCTGACCACCTGTGTTAGAGTAAACCTCTGTGACGAATACAAGAATGTTTACGTCTTTACCAGATGCAAGTACATGGTCAAGACCACCAAAGCCGATATCGTAAGCCCAGCCGTCACCACCGAATATCCACATAGATTTCTTAGCAAGCTGGTCTTTGTCTACAAGAGTTTTCTTAGCAAGCTGACCTGCTTCACACTCGCAAGTGCTGATTTCTTCAAGCTTTTCAATAAGTGCCTGTGCAGCAACCTTGTTTGCACCAGAATTTGTAATAGTTGCTAGGTAGTTTTCGCAAGCCTCTTTTACATCTTCCTTTTCTACCTTTTGAGCAATTTCAGTAACATATTCAGCAAGTCTGTCACGAATAGCGTTTTGACCTAGTACCATACCGTAACCGAACTCTGCGTTATCCTCGAATAGTGAGTTATGCCATGCAGGACCTTTACCTTCTTTATTTACTGTGTAAGGTGTAGCAGGAGCAGAAGCACCCCAGATTGATGAACAGCCTGTAGCGTTTGCTATAAACATTCTGTCACCGAATAGCTGTGTTGCAAGCTTTGCGTAAGGTGTTTCACCACAGCCAGCACAAGCACCAGAGAATTCTAGTAGTGGCTGATTAAACTGGCTACCCTTAACTGTAGTTTCTTTAAATTTAGCAGAAATCTCTGGCTTGCTAGGTAGGCTAAAGCCATAGTTGAATACCTCTTGCTGTGGCATTTGCTCGTCAATTGGCTTCATCTCTAGTGCCTTGTTACCCTTTTTACCTGGGCAAACCTGTGCACAAGAGCCACAGCCTGTACAGTCAAGAGTTGAAACTGTAATAGCAAATGTAAGCTCAGGCATACCTGTCATTGGTGCAGTTTTCATAGCCTCCGGAGCATTCGCAGCTTCGTCTGCTGTCATAGCGATAGGACGAATTACAGCGTGTGGACATACATAAGAACAGAAGTTACACTGAATACAGTTTTCTGGGTTCCAAGATGGTACGTCTACTGCAATACCACGCTTTTCGTAAGCAGATGAACCCTGTGGTGCTGTACCGTCAATGTGCTTAGCAAAAGCAGATACAGGTAGTTCATTACCCTTATAAGCATTAACAGGATGTAGAATTGTGTTTACATACTCAACAACCTCATCTCTGCCGTTTGTTGATACTACCTTTGCTAGCTCGCCCTCAGCGTTTGCCCAGCTTTCTGGTACATCTATCTTAACAAAGTCTGTTGTACCACGCTCAATAGCAAGGTGGTTCATATCTACAATAGCCTGACCCTTTTTGCTGTAGGACTTTGTAGCAGCGTCCTTCATATATTTAACAGCGTCTTCCTTAGGGATAATGTTAGCTATTGTAAAGAAAGCAGACTGTAGAATTGTATTTATTCTGCCACCCAAGCCAATCTCTTTACCAATTTTGATACCGTCGATTGTGTAGAAGTTAATCTTCTTCTGGGCGATTATTCTCTTCATTTTGTTTGGTAAACGCTCCTCTAGCTCTTCGCCACTCCAAGGACAGTTAAGCAAGAAGCTGCCACCCTCTTTAAGGTCGTCTACCATATCGTATTTAGTTACATAAGATGGGTTATGACAAGCTACAAAATCAGCCTTGCTGATGTAATATGTAGATTTGATAGGCTTGTCACCAAAACGCAAGTGAGATACTGTTAGACCACCAGACTTTTTAGAGTCATAAGCGAAGTAGCCCTGTGCGTACATATCTGTTTCGTCACCGATAATCTTGATAGAGTTCTTGTTAGCACCAACAGTACCGTCAGCACCCAATCCCCAGAACTTACAAGAGCTTGTGCCAGCTGGTGTTGTGTCTGGATTTTCAAGAACATCAAGAGATAGATGAGTAACGTCATCAACAATGCCAATTGTAAATCTTCTCTTTGGCTCAGCCTTTTCCATATTGCGATATACAGCAATGATGTCGCCAGGTGTTGTATCCTTTGAAGATAGACCATATCTACCAGAGTATACATTAACCTTGCCAGAAAGCTCAGAGCCGTTTATAGCTGCAAGTACATCAAGGTAAAGTGGTTCACCAATTGAACCAGGCTCCTTTGTTCTGTCAAGTACAGAAATATTTTTAACTGTCTTTGGTAGCTCGCTAAAGAAGTAATCAGCAACAAAAGGTCTGTATAGTCTTACTTTTAATAAACCTACCTTTTCGCCCTTAGCTGTTAGGTAATCAATAACCTCTTCTGCACAGTCATTAACTGAACCCATAGCAATAATTACATTTTCAGCGTCAGGTGCACCATAGTAGTTGAATGGCTTATAGTCTGTGCCAAGCTTCTCGTTAACCTTGTTCATATAATCAGCAACGATTTCTGGTACAGCGTCGTAATATACATTACAAGCCTCTCTAGCCTGGAAGAATATATCATCGTTCTGAGCAGTACCTCTTGTTACAGGGTGCTCTGGGTTTAGACTTCTTCTTCTATAAGCGTCAACTGCGTCAAAGTCAAGCATATCTGCAAGGTCTTCATAATCCCAGGCAGCTATCTTCTGAACCTCGTGAGATGTTCTGAAGCCGTCGAAGAAATGCATAAATGGAACTCTGCCCTTAATAGCTGCAAGATGAGCAACAGCAGCTAGGTCCATACATTCCTGTGGGTTTGTTGAACAAAGCATTGCATAGCCTGTTTGACGACAAGCATAAATATCTGAATGGTCACCAAAAATTGACAATGCGTGTGATGTTAAAGCTCTTGCAGAAACATGAATAACGCTTGGCAATAATTCACCAGCCATTTTGTACATATTAGGAATCATTAGTAGTAAGCCCTGAGAAGCTGTAAAGGTTGTTGTAAGAGCACCCGCAGAAAGTGAACCGTGAACTGCACCAGCAGCACCACCCTCAGACTGCATCTCTGTTACCTGTACTTCTCTGCCAAACAGATTTTTTCTGCCGGCTGTGGCATACTTATCTACCTCGTCAGCCATTACTGATGACGGAGTAATAGGATATATGGCAGCAACATCTGTAAAAGCATACGCTACATGAGCGGCCGCACTGTTACCGTCCATAGTTTTCATTTTTCTAGCCATTGGAAATATCCTCCTTTAAATGTGTTAAATATATTCTCAATCTAAAATAATAGAAGTTAATATACTTATTAAATGTACACAGCAGTTTTATATCCACCACTGCTTTAACTACAATTTTAGCATTTTTACACCAAAGTGTAAAGTGAATTAGCGATAAAATTATTTACTTAATTGTAAAAAATGTGTGTCATTGCTAATTTTTGTGTTTGGTATCGAAAATAACGGATTTGATACCAAGTTAACTTTTAAACTTCACGTAAGTTCTATTGTTAAGATACTATTGGCCTATATAGAGTGTACGCTGTAATTCTTAATAATCGCATTAGAATATTAAATAAGTAAATAGGTATTAGAATTTTGTCATTTTTGTTAAAATAAGCGTGGTTATTTTACAAAAAATACAATTGGAAAATTATAGTATATGTGTTAAAATATATTCACAGTCAAAAACAAATGAATTTTACGAAAAAGAGGTTATTATTTATGAAAAAATTACTTATTGCATTACTTATAGCAGTTATGGTACCTGCATTTGTAGCTTGTGGAAATTCTGAAAGTGATGACACTGACAAGGATACAACAAGCAGTGTAAGCAGTGTTGAGTCTGAAAAAGAGGATAAAGACGAGGATAAAGACGAGGACGAGGAAAAGGAAAGCAAAGACGAAGCTGCTGACGATGAAAAGGTAGAAGAAGCTACAGAAGAAGCTACAGAAGAAGAAACAAAAGCTGATGATACAGCAGACACAGCTTCTGCAGAGGGTGTAGACCCTGAATTTAAAAAGATAGTTGATGAGTACGAAGCGTTTACAGATGATTTCATTGAATTTATGGAACCATATAAGGATATAGATATGGAAAATGCAGATGAATCTGTTGTTGGTCAATTCTTTACTGATTATATGACCTTTGCTACAAAGTATGAAACTACACTTACAGCATTTGCAGAAGTTGATGTAGAAAATCTTGATGATGCAGACAAGGCTTATTTAGACGAGGTTAATGCTCGTGTTGAGCAAAAGCTTAAAGATGCAGGTCTGGAAGACGAGTCGATAATGTAAGAATCAGCTTAAAAGCTAATTTGTTAATATAATCAATATAATTCAATATAATCAGCCCCCGAATAAGCTAAGCTCTGTTTATGTTAAATAATTCATCTTAAACAGATAATAGCAGTTAATTAAATGCCGAAACACAAAGCAGTGTTTCGGCATTTTTCACTTTTCTTTACGCTAAATTTTATTGAATCTAAAGCTGATTTTTATTTGACAATTCTATTATTTTCTAATACACTATCGATATATAAGTAGTTGAAAAGCTGTTAAATTATATGTAATAAATATAATTTAGTCAAATGAGCTTACAGAAAAATAGTGTTTAGGAGGTAATTATGGTAACAGACGCAAAAGCTTTGAAGATTTTAAAAAAGTATAATCCATACCAAAACAAATTAAAGCCAGAAGAAATTGAATATGGAATAGAGAAAGGTGTATTGTTTGAGCAAGAAAATTTAACTCACGATGAAATTATAAAAGAAATAAAACAGCTATCATCAGAAATTAAGCTTGAAGATACTGTAAGAGCCTTTTTATACAGCATTTCAAGTGGAGAAAATGTGTATAGAACTGCATTATCAAGCCTTATATGGGCAAAAAGCTTACAGGAGCACGATTGTATTGAAAAAGGTCGTGGGGCAGGATTAGTGCATTATTATTTTTGTGAGGTTTGTAGTGCTTTTATAAACGGAGAGTCTAACAATATATGTAATGATTTTAACAGATATAATCGATACAGATATTTTTCTGGTGAGCTTGATATTTGCTTAGCTGGCTATGTTTTACTGGATTTGCGAGAGTTTAAAAAGCTACCAAAGGTTGATTATTGTGATGAAGATATAAAAATATTAAATAGAATTTTTGGACTTGTAAAGGAGCTTGGCTCTGCAAACAAGGCGTCAGCCTTACAAAAGCTGATTACTGCTGAAAAAACATTTAAAGCAACAAAGAACGAAATCAATTCTATTTTAGGTGTTCTGTCTATTTGTGGTGTTTTTGATACACCAGAGCATAAAAGCTGTGCTACTAAATTTGTGCCTAATAATGAACGAGGCTTTGAAAGTGAATGTGACCTGTTTTATCCACTTAATTTCTGGCGTGCTAAATATGGTGTAAATTATGAAGCTGTTGATAAAATATTTGGGAATATAACAGGTGGTAAATTATCACCAGAATGTGCAATCTGTGGCAAGGTACAGCGTGATTTTTCAGAAAAGAAAGTGAAGAAATCAAAGGCTGAGCAATATTTTACCGACGGTGAACATTCACTTGAAATAAGTAATGAGCAAAGATATTACTATGGTTTAGCTCAAGTTGACCCAAGCTGGGAAAAGCAGATAATGTACTCTGTTACATACAATACATATAAACGTTCAGAGCTTTATTTTGACGGAAACACACTTAAAAAAATTATATATGAAGAAAAGACTGTATTTGCAGAAGAACATATAAAAGAAGGCGAGCGAGATGTTGAGATTGAATATACAGAATGTGATATGAATGTAGAAACAATTGATCGTAGGCTGGTGGTTCCTAAAACAAAAAGGGGAACTGAACAGCCACTAACGCCTTCATTGCTTCTTACTCCAACCTATATGTGTGAACAGCTATGTATTATGATGCAAAAGGATAATTCTACTTTGATAAGCTCCTTTAACAGCTGTAATGACCAGTATTTGCCTTTGCCAGACGGAAATATTAGTAGTCAATTAGATTTTGAAAAATATACAGCTGATTATATTGAAAATTTACCCGATGATTATGATGAGGTTATAGAAAATTTTCATAACAAAAAACGAGCTACAGTTGATATTCGTCCAGGCGATATTTTCAGAGTTCATTTAACCCCAAAGAAATATACATACGGGATTATACTTGCAAAGGTGCGTGATATCTTAAAGTGGAGCGAAATTCCAGAACATCACCCTATACGAGGAGTTATGTGCCAGCCTGTTATGTATCGTCAGTATGATATTGTTACCGAAGATAAAAATTTAACAGTAGACGATTTAAAAAATATTCCGTTGCGTCCTATGAATATAGCACAGGATAATTATGTACTGTGGGAAACATACCCAATTATAGGTAATAAAAAACTGGAAGAAAGTGATGTGGATTTAGGTTTTGCTTTTACTCCACCTAAAGGAGAAGATAAAAACGGTATAGTTGTTTGGGGATTTTCGAGATATGAATTTGAGGGAGATAAGTTCCCAGAACTGAATAACTGTAATACTAATTTCAATTTTTGTTATAGCACAACTATGTCTATTTGCCTTTCAGAGAAACCAGAGGAATGGATGATAAATGCAGAGAATGCAAAAAAGATAGTAGCAAAAACGCTTGGATTCGAAGATAACTATAGCTTAGACGATTTTGCAAATAAATTCGGAGGAATTACTCGCAAAGAATTTATCAGACTTCTAGAAGAGAGAGTATAAAAGAATATTGTCGAAAATTATAGCCTTGATTTAACACCCATTGCCATTTGGTAGTGGGTGTTTTTTCTGCATTAGAACAACGAAATTCTATTTGACAATTCTATTATTTTCTAATACACTATTTATATATAAGCAGTTAAAAAGCTATTAATTTATAGGAGATATTTTAAAGATGACAGACGACTTTACGGAAAAAGCTTTTTCAAAAAAGGGTAGCAGTATATTTAGCAGATTGTTTAAGCATGACGAGGTTGAATCGCCAACAGAAGCCGAAGACGAGGTTATGAATATGCTAAATCTTTGTTGCAGGCGTGGTTTAATTGACAACAACTGCAAAATTATGATTGAAAATATTTTCAGCTTTGACGACACATCTGCAAGCGAAATTATGACACATCGCAAGGATTTAGTAGCCTGTGCAGACACAGAGCCTCTTAGTGAGGTTGTGGATAAAATTATAAAGTCAGGCTATTCAAGAATACCTGTATATCATAACGACGCAGATAATATAATAGGCATTTTGTATGCAAAGGATTTATTAAGGTTTATTTTTGATGATGTACCACAAAGCTTTAAGCTTACAGACATAACACGAGAAGCCTTTTATGTACCAAGCTCTAAAAAATGTAGTGAGCTTTTTGCAGAAATGATTGCAGAGAAAACTCAGATTGCAATTATGGTAGACGAATATGGTGGTACAGATGGTATTGTGTCTATGGAGGACTTAATAGAAGCTATAATGGGTAACATTCAAGATGAATTTGACCACGAGGAGGACGAGGTACATCGCATTACAGAGAAAATCTATTCTGTAGATGCTTCATCTTCACTTGACGAGGTTAATCAGCTACTTGGTACAAGCTTACCAGAGGATGAATTTGACACAATAGCTGGGCTTATCTTAGACAAGCTTGGTACAATCCCAGAAGAAAACGAAAGACCTGTTGTTGTTACTGATGGTGTTAAATTTACTGTAGAAGAAATAGAAAAACGTAGAATAGTTAAGGTATTGGTAGAGCTTATAAGCGATAAGTGATAATATAAACTGGGAGGATATATTATGAGTAACAGAGGACAAAAGGCGTATGATTATTTTATGGAGGGCTATAATTGCTGTCAGGCTGTTGTGCTTGCATATAGCGATTTAACAGGACTAAATGAAGAAACAGCCTCGTTAATAGCGTCTGGCTTTGGTGGTGGCATAGGCAGAACAAGAAGTGTATGTGGCACTGTGTCGGGTATGGTTATGGTTGCAAATATGCTAAGAGGCTATAGCGACCCAAAGGACTCAGCAGGTAAAAAAGAAACCTACCAGATGATACAGCACTTGCTTAATAAGTTTAAAGAGCAAAACGGTTCAATTATCTGTGCAGAGCTTTTAGGTTTAAAGCCTATGGAAAGCACAAACCCAACCCCAAGTGCACGCACAGACGAATACTACAAAAAACGCCCTTGCCCATTATTGTGCAAAGACGCAGCAGAAATTCTGGAGAGCTATTTAGAAGAAAATTAATAAATAAATTTAAATTATACCAGCTGGCAGTATATATCTGTTGGCTGGTATTTTTATGATTATTGCAAAGCTATAGTATAATGAGTAGTTGCATAATAAATAATGTTTTGTTAAAATAAAAGCAGATATAAAAGGCAAACAAATTTATTTATATTTTCCGTTATTCTAGCGATAGCTACACCAAACGGAGGTGGTTTTGTGCGTAGAAAAACAGATAAGGATATTTTAAAGGCATCAGCAGGGATAATCTTACTGTCTGTAATCTTTATTCTGTCTGGTATTGTTGTAATGATATTGCCATATAGTTCTTTTTATCCTGAGTATAGCTCTCTGCAAACAAAAGAAGTAAAGATATCTGAGTTTGAGGTCAGGCGAGAATACAGTTTGGTTATTCTTTACCGTAGTGCTCGGCTTGAAAAATATGATGTAGCATATATACACACAACAGATGGTGAAACATATAGTATAGGTGGCAAGCATGATAAAGAGCAATTAAAAGAGGTGTTAACAGACGGCAAAACAGTAACAATTAAGTGGAGCAAGGTGCTAAAGGTGCCAGTTTCGGAATTGATAATTGAGGAAATTTATCTTGATGGAGAAAAAATTGTTACATACGATAATGATTTAGTAAGAGAAGAATCTAAGGATATATGGAAGTTTGCTATATGGCCTATTGCTCTTGGTATAGGTGGACTTCTATATGTAAGATGGAATTTGAAACATAACAGAGAAATCCAGAGAAAACGTGATGAGAGAATAAAGCGAAAATACGGAGCTGTTAAGAAATAATGTAAGTTCGACAAGGTTTGATTTGTCTTTAAAAATAGCTTTGAAAAGTAATTGAAAGCAGAAATAAAACGCAGACAATTGGGATTTGTATGACTGCTTACGCAGTCACTAATGGCGAGATAACTTAAAAGTTTTGATTAAACTTTTTCAAAAGTTTATGGGGTAATGTAACCAATTTGCAAAGCAAATTGATTGCTCGGGGCAACGCCCTTGCAGGTTTACGCAATCAATTTACTGCGTAAATTGGTTACATAAGACGGAGTCCTTAACGCCCTCAGGATTATTAAAAATGCCTTTTCAAGGCATTTTTAGGAAAAACTATGAGTTAAAGGGCTTTGCCCTTTAAAATCCCACGATGGGCTTTGCCCCTCGACCCCAAAAGCCTTTAAAAAGGCTTTACCCAAACTTTAAGTTTGGGTTTGTGCTAATCTTAACTCCTCGATAAATTCCAATTTGTCTGAAAAATAGATTTATAAAGTAAATGAAAGAGAGTAAGATATGGCTGTATTAAGTGTACGAGATTTAGAGATGACCTTTGTAGAGCGAACATTGTTTAAGAATGTTTCGTTTGAGGTTGAGCAAAGGGATAAGGTAGGATTTATTGGTGCAAATGGTGTTGGTAAAACAACTATTTTTAAGATATTAAGTGGACAGCTTGAGCCTACAAATGGCAATGTGGTAATTTCTAAGGACGCAGTTGTTGGCTATTTAGAACAACATTCCTGTAGTGTAGCAGGCAGAAGTATATACAACGAGCTTTTATCTGTGTTTGATAGATTAATAAAGCTAGAAAGAGAGCTTGAGGAGCTGCCTGTTTTAATCGACCTTGAAGAGGACGAGGCAGAGCGTGACAGATTAATAGAAAAGCATTTGCAAATGCACGACGAATTTGAGCGTAACGGTGGCTTAACCTATAAAAGCCGAACACGCTCAGCGTTGCTTGGTCTTGGCTTTACCGAGAGTGAGTTCGAAATGGAAACCGATAAGCTAAGTGGTGGTCAGCGTTCAAAGCTGTGCCTTGCTAAGCTTTTGCTATGTGGTGCAAATGTTTTGCTACTTGACGAGCCTACAAACCACCTTGATATACAATCTGTTGAATGGTTAGAGGGCTTTATAAAGGATTTTAATGGTGCTGTAATTATAATATCTCACGATAGATATTTCTTAGACGCTGTTACAAATAAAACTGTAGAGCTAGAGCATAACAAAACTACAACCTATAAGGGTGCATACACAGAATTTATTGCCAAAAAAGAAAAAATCCTTGAGGATATGCGTAAAAGGTACGAAAACGACCTTAAAGAGATTAAGCGTATAGAGGGAATAGTAGAACAGCAAAGACGTTGGGGACAAGCCCACAACTTTATAACAGCAGAAAGCAAGCAAAAGCAAGCCGACAGACTAAAGGAACAACTTGTAGAGCCAGACGACAAAGAGCTTGAGAATATCCGTTTTCGCTTTGAGCCTAAACGCACAAGTGGTAACGATGTGCTTAAAACAGAAAATCTGTCAAAAGCATTTGGCTCAAAAAAGCTGTTTAGCAATGTTAATCTAGACATAAAACGCAAAGAACGAGTTTTTATACTTGGTGCAAATGGGTGTGGAAAAACCACACTGTTTAAAATTCTTATGAATAAGCTAAGTGCAGACACTGGCAGAATAGAGCTTGGTGTAAATGTTGATGTAGGCTATTTTGATCAGGTACAGGAAAATCTTGATTTAACCAAAACAGCACTAGATGAGGTGTGGGATATGTTCCCATTTATTACTCATACTCAGGTGCGTACAGCTTTGGGTTCGTTTTTGTTTAAGGGTGATGACGTATTTAAGGAGCTTTCTACATTTAGTGGTGGAGAAAGAGCAAGAGTTGCTCTGTTAAAGCTTATGCTTGCCGGTGGCAACTTCTTGTTGCTTGACGAGCCTACAAATCACTTGGATACAGGCTCACGAGAGGCTCTTGAAAATACTTTAAGTGAGTACGAGGGTACACTGCTTATAATTTCTCATGACAGATATTTTATCAACAAGCTTGCAGACAGAGTTTTATATCTTTCTGAAAATGGCGTAACCGAGTATTTGGGTAACTATGATTACTATGTTGAAAAGTCTAAGGATTTAGCAAGCAATGTAGCCACAGCGTCATCAAAAGCAGAAGAAAAGCCAAAGGTTAACGAGTATAAGCAACGCAAGGAGCAACAGTCTAACCTGAGAAAGCTTAAAACCAAAATTAAAAAATGCGAGGACGAAATGGCAGAGCTTGACGAGCTTGAAGAAAGCTTGCAAGAGGAGCTTTCAAGCGAAAGCGTTGCAAACGATTTTGAAGAGCTAGTACAGCTTACAACTGCACTAGAGCAATGTCAGTGCAAGAAAAATGAGGTCTACGAGCAATGGGAAGAACTTCAAATAGAGCTTGAAGAAATGGAGAGTAATTTATAAAAATTTGATTAATAAAAAAATAACAGGAGGATTTTATGGGTTTATTTGATAAGTTGAAAACAAACACCGAAAAGAAAAATAGCTTTGAATTAACCTACGAACAGGCGAATTCAATTTCTAAAAGTATTCTTTCTAAATTAGGGTGTAAGTACAGGATATTTTCGTCAGATGCAGATTATGAGTGTGTAATGAATGCATACGAAGAAGCCTTTGAGCAGGGACAAACAGAGGGATTTACACCGTTGTTGGTTCCTGCTGATGAAATTTTGGAAGATTTTATGGGTGTGTTAAAAGATGATGGCTACTCTTTGCAGAATGTTTTAAACAGTGAGAGTAACTCGGGTGAAGAATTGCTTAAAAGTCGTTACGATGAATATACAAGCGAAGATGAAGAGTTTGATGTTGATGAATTTATAGGTGAATTTGACTATGAGCCAATAGTAGCTACTCGCTATACAGCCTTTAGAGGGTGTGAGGTTCTATTGCTTTATATCCCAACAACAAAGCCTTGGGAGCTGGTTGCTTATGTTCCGTTTGGAGGTTGGAATGAATGTCCTGATGTTGAGGATATGATGGCTATATGTAAATATTGGTACGAAAAATATGGGGCAGTGCCAGTAACAATTTCACACGATGTAATGGAGATGAGCGTACCAAAGCCTGTAACAAAAGAGGAATCACTACAGGTAGCAAAGGAGCATTTTGCGTTTACACCAGACAGAGTTTATCAATGCACAGGTACAGGCACATTAAGCGAAGTAGCTGATAGCCTTGCTGTATCGAAAATATGGTATTTCTGGTGGGATTGATTTTTT
>JAZSEI010000021.1:0-3549 GCA_045531635.1 Acutalibacteraceae bacterium | reverse complement strand
CTACACGGTAATTAACTGTGTAGCTTTTTTAGTGTTGTAAGGTATGTTGAGAATATAAAAACGGGCTTTACCAAGTGGTATGCCCGTTTGCTGTTAAGAAAAAATAAAAATAGAAAAGTATTATAAATTAAATTCTGTTGATTGTTTCGATGATTTCGTCCATTCCGTTTTTATTAGGAAGATGACCACAATTTGCGATGATTTTGCAGGTGACATTAGGGTTATTTAATTTAGCAACAAATTCAGAAATTTGAGTTGTTGATGTTACAATATCAGTACTACCCTGTAGTATTTGGTATGGAATTGTGATTTGCTCAAAATCCTTACGCAGATCAGTTTTTATTAATTCATTCATAAGCGATTTGTTTTTAAGATAACCATTTACAACCATAGCCTTAAAGTCCTTGAATTTATAATCAGGGCTTGTAAGTATACCGGTTATAATTGGGAATAATGGTGCTTTTTCTCCTGTTTTGCAGGTATAGCCCTCTGTATATTTTTGTACCCAGTTCATAACTTTTTTTGTTTCTTCAGCAGTGTGAGTTGGGTTATTTTTTATTTGTGAAAGCTCTTGCTTTTTCTTAGCTGATAAATCTGAGTTTTCTAAGGCAGAATAAACATCATTATTGTAGGTAAGCTCATAAAGTACCTGACCATAGGTAACTACACCATTTATAAGGTCTTGGCATTTAAGGCTTGCTTTAAGAGCCAGTATGCTTCCCCATGATACACCAAATAATAGTATTTTGTTATTTGGGAACAGCTTTCGCACCTCTTTTATAAGCTGAATTGTCATCTCTACAAAGTGATTTATAGTAAAGCTGTCGTCAATAGGATAATTGTTTATACCACAGCCAAGCTGATCCCAATATACCATAGTTGTTTTGTTGGTTATTTCAGGGAATAAGCCTCTGCAACCTACAGAAAATGGTATAGGAAAGCCAGGACCACCGTGTAGAAAAATAACAACAGGGGTGTTTTTGCTTTTACCTTCAATAAGCACCTTTTGAGGGTAGCCACCAAGATTAAATTCTTTTATTTCTGATATTTCATTCTGTGCAATTATTTCTTTTCTGCTTAATTTTTGCATTACAATACCCCTATGCTAATTATAATTTAAATTATTATAGCACATAAAAATATATATGTAAAATTTTAAAGAATTTAACGATTTAGTGTATGAAATTACTTTACTATTTCCCTTTAATATGTTAAAATGCACAAGTAAGGAATTATAATTGGTTTCTTTACAGTATAATTTATAAGGAGAAAATAATAATGAATTCCAAGCTACAGGATAAAAATACGGATTTATTATTCCAAGCTATATTAAAACTGGAAACACCAGAGGAATGCTACAGCTTTTTTGAAGACCTTTGCACAGTACCAGAGCTAAAGGCAATGTCACAGCGTTTGGTTGTTGCCAGAATGTTGACAAGCAAAAAGGTGTATAGCACTATAGTAGAAGAAACAGGTGCAAGTACAGCAACAATAAGCAGAGTAAACCGTTCTCTTATTTATGGCTGTGATGGTTATAAGCTTGTTTTTGACAGAATGGATAAAGAAGAGGAAGAAAATAATAAAAATGCTTAGTTATGCTTATTTTGCAGATTATTATGATAATCTGACTAACAATGTAGAGTATAAGCAATACGCTGAATATATTCTAAAGCTTGCACAGCGTTATAATCACGATATGGGTATAACGCTTGACCTTGCGTGCGGTACAGGCTCTTTAACGCTTATTTTAAAGCAAATGGGTGTAGATATATACGGAGTCGATGCGTCGCCAGAAATGCTCTCTGTGGCTCAAGAAAAGGCATTAGATAACGAGATAAATGGTATGCTGTTTCTTTGTCAGAAAATGCAGAATCTGGACCTGTATGGCACTATAGACACCTGTATTTGTACTCTTGATAGTATTAACCATGTTTCGAATATAGAAGATGTTCAAAAGGCTTTTGATAAAGTGTCGTTTTTTATGAATCCTAAGGCACTTTTTATATTTGATGTGAATACTATGTATAAGCATAGTCAGGTGCTTGCGAATAACACATTTGTGTATGATACCGAGCAGGTTTTCTGTGTTTGGCAGAATACATTGCAAGAAGACGGTGCAACCGTTGAAATAGCACTTGATTTTTTTGAAAATCTTGACGGAATGTACAGACGCTACAGCGAGGTGTTTACAGAAAAGGCTTACACTCACGAGCAAATTTCTTCTATGCTAGAAAAGGCAGGTTTTAAGCTTTTAGATGTATTTGGTGAAATGAGCTTTGAAAAGCCAAATGAAGACTCGCAAAGAAATATTTATATAGCTCAAAAAATATAATTAAGGATAAGGTATAGATTGATGGATAAAATCATAAGATGTATAACAAGTGACGGAAGCATTATGGCAAGTGCCATAGTAAGCACTGATATTGTTGCAACAGCTCAGCAGGTGCATAATTTATCACCTGTAGCAACTGCAGCACTAGGAAGACTGCTAACAGGTGCTTCTCTAATGGGTGCACAGCTAAAGCAGCAGCGTGCAGCCTTAACATTAAGAATAAAGGGCGATGGTCCTATTGGTGCTTTGGTAGCATCTGCAAATAGTAATGGTAATGTGCGTGGCTTTGCAGAAAATCCTTCTTGCCGTACAGATTATTACGACAATGGTAAGCTTAATGTAAGCAAAGCAGTGGGTAGTAATGGTTATTTGTATGTAGTAAGAGATTATGGTACTGGTGACCCTTATAACGGTGTTGTAGAGCTTGCAAGTGGTGAAATAGCCGAGGATATAACAGCGTACTATGCAAACAGTGAGCAGATTCCTACAGTATGTGCATTGGGTGTACTTGTAGACAAAGATGATGGTGGCGTACTGCTTGCAGGTGGTATGCTTATTCAGCTTCTACCAGGAGCAACTACAGAGATAGCAGAAAAGCTAGAGGCAAATGTAAGAAAGCTAGAATCTGTAACAACTATGCTTGCTAAGGGTATTTCTACACTTGATATGTGTAAGCTGGCTCTTGAAGGCTTTGAGGTTGAAGTGCTTGACGAAATGCCTGTGCATTATTATTGTACCTGTAACAGAGCAAGGGTAGAGCATAGCTTTGCAACCTTGCAGGATGAACAGCTAAGAGATATGATAAATTCTAATGGCACTGTAGAAGCAGTTTGTCACTACTGTAATAAAAAATATATTTTCACAGAAAAAGAGATAGAAGCCTTTATAAGCGAAAGAAAGGCTTTGTCAAACCAATAAACAAATAGCTGGAAATGACGGTTTTAAGCCAAAAATCGGGTGTCGAAAAAACTTTTTGAAAAAAATTAAAAAAAGTTTTAAAAAAGTGTTGACATTTATACGGTTATGGTGTATTATAATACTCGTCGCTGATGAGGACGCAAAAAACTCAAGCGAAGTTTCCAGTGTGGGAGCATAGCTCAGCTGGGAGAGCACCTGCCTTACAAGCAGGGGGTCACAGGTTCGAGCCCTGTTGTTCCCACCAAAATTGGCCCGGTAGTTCAGTTGGTTAGAACGCTAGCCTGTCACGCTAGAGGTCG